>JABXKX010000471.1 GCA_013619035.1 Peptostreptococcaceae bacterium | reverse complement strand
AAGTGATATAACAAAAATTCTTAAATGGATATTATTCATCAGTTTCATCTTTCAAAGTAAATTTATATCCCAAGCCCCATACTGTTTTTATGAATTTAGGCTCGTTGGGATCATCTTCAAGTTTATTTCGAATACGTCTTATATGGACCATCACAGTATTGTCATCTCCCAAATAGGCACTTCCCCAAACTTTTTCAAAAATCTGTCCTTTAGAAAATACTTTTTCAGGTTGTTGAGCTAATAAACGTAAAATCTCATACTCTTTGGTTCTCAAAGTTAACTCTTCATCATTTTTCTTGACGATACTGTTGGTGAAGTCGATAAAAATACCTTTTGCATCTAAAATCGCCACTGGTAAAACACCTTGACTCAGTTCAAGATAACGTCTTAAAATTGCTTTTACTCTTGCTACAACTTCCTTGATACTAAAAGGTTTTGTAATATAATCGTCTGCACCTTGCATCAGTCCAATCAATTTATCAACTTCTTCATCTTTTGCAGTTAAAAATATGACCGGTACATTGGAAGCTTTTCTAATATGTTTACATAACTCAATGCCATCCATAATCGGCATCATGATATCTGTAATGACTAAGTCAAATATCGTTTCGTTGAAATACTTTAGACCCTGTTCTCCGTCTTCAGCACAAACAACTTGATAGCCTTCTACTTCCAAATACTTTTTTAGAAGCAATCCAATTTCTCTTTCATCTTCTACTACTAATATATTAGATTTCCTCATTATTCCTCCATTAAATGGTTTTATTTAACCATTCATGTACATCATTAAAAACTTCTGCTTTGTTGGTCTCATTTAACATTTCATGTCTACCTTCTGGATAGAGCTTCATTGAAACATTTGATAGATTAGCAGAATTCATTAAACCATAAACAGATTTAACCCCTGCACCGTGACTTCCAACAGGATCACTCGCTCCTGAGAAAAGGTAAACAGGCAAATCTTTTCTAATTTTCGACACCTGTTCTATTTTATTAACGCGTTCTACAGCTTTAAATAAAGACACATAAAAACTACTCGAAAATACAGTACCACAATACGGATCATTGATGTATTTATCCACTTCGTTAGGATCTCGACTCAACCAATCAAAAGGTGTTCTAAGAGGTTTGAATTTCGAATTGAATACATTCCCCGTCATTTTATCAATGGTTTTACTTTGATGTCTCGCGCCACGAAGCGCTACTTCAAGTTGACCATAACCAATCATAAACTGCCCTTGTAAGCCTGATTTAAAACCCGTTCCTGAAAGAATCAGACCATCTATCATATGTGAATATTGACTTGTAAAATCTCTTGAAATAAAAGAACCCATACTATGCCCCATTAAGACCACTGGCAATTCATGACTCTCTTTTACAAATTCAATCATACTTTTTACATCATTTACAACTTTGCTCCAACCCTCTTTTTCAGCAAAAAAACCTACATTTTCCAAGTCACCAGCCGTTTGACCATGACCTCTCTGATCATAACCGTAAACATGATAACCTGAATCGTTTAAAAAATTCGCAAAATTTTGATATCTCAGAATATGCTCTGCCATACCGTGGACTAATAAAACAGCACCTTTTGCTTCTTTTTTAGCTTCCCAAAACTCATAAAATACTTCAATGTCTTCATTTAGTTTTCTTCTCATAGGATCTCCTCTATTCTTTTCTTCTATTGTATCACACATAAAAATAAATGAGAATATCAACCAATTAGCACCTAGTGTTAATACTTGATATAAAAATAATTGAGGTTTTCAATCTTTTTTCTAGTCCTACAAACAAAAAAGTGATATGATATATAAGAATGGAGGCATATATGAAATATGTAATTTTAATTTTAGTTGGTTATTTAATCGGGACAATCCCCTGTTCTTACCTAGTGGGCAAGTTCATGGGAAACATCGATATAAGAAAGCATGGTAGTGGGAATGCTGGTGCAACCAATGTTTTAAGAACCGTTGGTAAGAAAGCTGCATTATTTGCTCTTATAGGGGATGTTTTAAAAGGTGTTGTACCAGCTATTATTGGTAACATCATATTGGGAATGGATGGCGCTGTACTGTGTGCAATCTTTGCAGTTATAGGACATTGTTATCCTGTTACTCTTGGATTTAAAGGTGGTAAAGGTGTAGCAACTGCAGGTGGTATGATCATCGGAACCAATCCACTTGTGGCATTGTTTCTTTTCACATACATGTTCATCGTGATTCGAGTTACCAAATTTGTATCTTTGGCATCAATAACGGCAGCGATTATATACCCAATCATCTTTTGGTTCTTATATGATTCAACGATTGTAAGAGTCGGTAGTATTTTCCTTGGTATCTTAATCGTTTACAAACATAGAGCAAATATAAAAAGATTAATCCAGAAAGAAGAATCAAAAACAACATTGTTTGATAAATAGTCCCTAATCGGGACTTTTTTTAGGAGGATTTATGAAAAAAATTGTTTTACTTGAACCCTTTTTTTCAGGGTCGCATAAATCATGGGCTTTAGAGTTCAAAAATAATTCAAAACACCAGATTGAAATACTGAGTCTACCAGGCAAGTTTTGGAAATGGCGCATGTACGGTAGCGCTCATACTTTAGCTGAAATGTATTTAGAATTGGATTATGAACCCGATTATATTCTCGCAACAGATATGATTGATTTAAGTACCTTTGTTGCTTTAACAAGACATAAACTCAATCAGACTAAAATATTTTTATATTTCCACGAAAATCAACTGGAGTACCCTTGGAAAGAAGACAGTAACGATAAAAAATTTAAACGAGATGTGCATTATGGATTTACAAACTACACCAGTGCACTTACAGCAGATCAGATCTTTTTTAATTCACATTACAATATGACATCCTTTTACAAACATCTAAGACGTTTATTAGAAGTGATGCCAGACTGTCGCCATAAAACAGTTGACGACTTAATAAAAAAATCAAGTGTACTACCGATTGGTATGCATTTAGATGCTCATGATATTAAAATAGAAAAACCTTATCAGGGAGATGATCCTTTATTACTGTGGAATCATCGATGGGAATTTGATAAAAATCCTGATGACTTTTTTAAAGCCCTTCATCAGTTAAAAAACGAAGGTTTAAACTTTAAACTTGCTTTATTGGGTGAAGTTTATGACAATGCACCTGACAGTTTAAAAACAGGTTTAGAAGTTTTTAAAGACGATATTGTTGTTACAGGATTTATGACAAGCCATGAGTATAGCAGTTGGTTACAAGCCGCTGATATTTTACCCGTAACCAGTTATCATGATTTCTTTGGTATAAGTGTCATGGAAGCCATATATATGAATACATACCCAATACTCCCCAATAGACTGACTTATCCAGATCTATATCATAAAGATAAACATCCAGAACTATTTTATGATTCTTATGAAGAATTTGTTTTAAAACTTAGAGACTCACTTCTTAACAAGAACAGGAAAAGTTATCGAAGTTTATGTACCGAGTATGATTGGAATCAACTCATAAAAACATACGATGAAATCTTTGAACCTTGTTAATCTACAGGGTTTTTTTTATACATAAATGTCAGTAACTATTTAAATCTGGAACGGGATAATGGAAACTGGAATGAAACAACTAAAAATCGTACTGAGATGTTAAACTAACCCGACAGCGAGTATGTTCAGGTTATTCTTTTATTGAATGATTTGATCAGTAAATTTACAATTTGTCCTCATGTTACGAGCCTGCGAATGCCTTATAGACAAGTGACTTGGTTCGTGAAAGGGTTTGTCCATAATACCAAGGACATGTAGCTGCTTCTATCAATACAAACTTCTCATATCACTTGTCAGTGATCTCTGCTCAGATATAATGTTATGTGTGGTTAATTTATATAACCTGCTCTCTTAGAACCCAACCAAATTCATCTTTATACTTTACCAAAACACAGTCTTCAAACTTTTGAACTAAATCTACTTCATCACCATTCTTTAAATTAAGAAAGTTATTTAAGTAATTTATTCTTAATGAAATTTCACCATTTTTTTCTTCTAGAAGTGTGTTAAAAACTGTAAATTCCATTTTGCTTGTCTTATGTAAACAGACGCTCATCCTATCACC
>JABXKX010000013.1 GCA_013619035.1 Peptostreptococcaceae bacterium | reverse complement strand
TATCATGACTCTATTAGTCATTTCGTTACCAAAAATAGGATTTTCTTCATTCGTAATTCGTGTATTTACTATGATTGCATTATATTCTATTTTAGGTCTTAGTCTTAACTTAATCACAGGTTATACAGGACAAGTTTCAATTGGTCATGCAGGATTTTGTGCAATTGGTGGTTATACCTCAGCACTCTTAAATGTAAACTTTGGAATGAATTTTATATTTAGTGCTCTATTAGCAATGATTGTTACAGGATTATGTGGTCTGTTGTTAGGTGGACCAACGTTAAGACTATCAGGTACGTATTTAACAATTGCAACATTGGGATTTGGTGAAATTGTTAGAATGGTTGCTTTGAATTGGGAGTCCTTGACTGGTGGACCGTTAGGGGTTTCTAATATAACAAGACCGGTAATATTCGGTATAGAATTAACGACTCATAATGGTGGTTTATATTATTTAATAATAACCTTATTGGTTTTAGTAAGTATATGTGTTTATGTTATTATTCGTTCAAAAATGGGACGTGCATTTATGGCCATTAGAGATGATGAATTAGCTGCAACATTGATGGGCATCAATATAACTCGATACAAAATAGCAAGTTTTGTAATGTCAGCAATGATCGCTGGATTAGGTGGTAGTTTCTATGTACATATGGTCAGATTTATTGACCCTAACACCTTCAATTTTGATATTTCAATTTTAATTATTAGTATTGTTATCTTAGGTGGAATGGGTACTATGAGAGGGATTTACTTAGGCGCAATACTTCTAATATCATTCCCAGAGTTCTTGAGATTTGCTAGTGAATATAGATTTATCATTTATGGTTTGATACTAGTGCTTATGATGCGATTTAAGCCAGAAGGCATACTTGGTGGGCAAAGCAGAAGAAAATATAAAATGCCTAATGGAATAGAAGGTGATTTATGATGAAAAATGATAATGTCAATCCACTTTTAGAAGTTAAAGGTCTTTCAATAAGTTTTGGTGGTCTAAAAGCTGTTGACTCGGTAGATTTTAAAGTTAATAAAGGTGAAATCATTAGTATTATTGGTCCTAACGGTGCTGGAAAAACGACCATTTTTAACTTGTTAACAGGTATTTATAAATGTGATAGCGGTCAAGTTATATTTGATGGTAAGGAAATACAAAATCAAACACCTCAAGAGATTGTTAAAGCTGGTATTGCAAGAACGTTTCAGAATATTCGATTATTTAAAGAAATGAGAGTTATTGAAAACGTTTTAACTGGTATGCATATCAATACACATTATAATTTTTTAGATTTATTGTTTAGAACAAAAAAATATAAAAGCATTGAATTAGAAAAAACGAAAACAGCAATAGAGATTCTAGATTCTATTGGATTAAAAGATAAAATAAGTGATTACCCTTCTAATTTACCTTATGGAGATCAAAGAAGGCTGGAAATTGCTAGAGCGATTGCTACGGAAGCTAAGATCATTATACTTGATGAACCTGCTGCGGGGATGAACCCGCAAGAATCAGAGAATTTATTAGAGTTCATAAAAACACTCGTTGAAAGAGGATATACAATCTTATTGATTGAACATGATATGAGTGTTGTAATGAATATTTCGGATCGTATTTATGTTATAGATCATGGAAAGAAAGTAGCAGAAGGTTTACCGACGGAAATCGCTAATAATAAGCATGTAATTGAAGCTTATTTAGGTAAGGAGGTAGAAGAGAGTGCTTAAACTAGTAAACATACATACTTATTATGACAATATTCATGCATTAAAAGGTATTAATATTGTCATTAATAAGGGTGAAATTGTTACTTTGATTGGTAGCAATGGAGCAGGCAAAACAACAACTCTCGGAACATTAACAGGTCTGTTGAAACCTAGAGAAGGTCAGGTTTTATATAATGATGAAGACTTAACTGGTAAACAACCCAATATTATCGTTAAAAAAGGCATCAGTTTATCTCCAGAGGGACGAGAAGTATTTCCTCAATTATCCGTATATGATAATTTACGATTAGGTGCTTATACACGATCTGATAAGAAAGAGATAGAAGAAAGTTATGAAATGGTATATGAGTTGTTTCCTAGACTAAGAGAGAGGAAAACCCAAGTCGCTAAAACGTTAAGTGGGGGCGAACAGCAAATGCTTGCCATTGGTAGAGCTTTAATGTCAAAACCAGATATTTTGCTTCTTGATGAGCCTTCTCTTGGATTATCGCCAAACTTAGTACAACTAATTTTTGAACTCATAAAAGATATAAATAAATTAGGGACAACAATACTTCTAGTAGAACAGAATGCCAAAATGGCACTTAAAGTTGCCGATCGAGGATATGTGCTAGAAACAGGTAAGATAATTATTGAAGGTAATGCTAAAGACTTATTAAATGATGATAGAGTTAAACAAGCATATTTAGGTAATTTGTAATAGGAGAAAAATATGAAAAAATTAATTAACAATCCAGATCATGTTGTATCTGAGATGCTCAAAGGTATTGAAAAAGCACATCCTGAATTGGTATATCATGAAGGATTTGAAGTGATTTCTAGAAAAGAAAAAAGACAAGGAAAAGTTGGATTGGTTTCAGGTGGCGGTAGTGGTCATGAACCTGCTCATGCTGGTTACGTTGGATACGGTATGTTAGATGCTGCTGTATCGGGAAATGTTTTTGCTTCACCAAGTCCAGATAGAATAATAAAAGGTATAGAAGAAGCCAATTCTGGCGCAGGCGTATTACTTATTATTAAAAATTACTCTGGTGACATTATGAACTTTGAAATGTCAAAAGATATTGCAGAAATGCAGGATATTGAAGTTGAATGTGTAGTTGTTAAAGATGATGTTGCTGTAGAAGATAGCAGTTATTCAGCGGGTCGTAGAGGTATTGCTGGTACGATGTTTGTACATAAATTAGCAGGTGCAAAAGCTGAAAAAGGTGGTAGTCTTCAAGAAGTAAAAGCAGTTGCAGAAAAAGCAATTGAAAATGTGAACTCAATGGGGATGGCTATGTCTCCTTGTATACTACCAGGAGTGGGTACACCTGGATTTACATTGGGCCCAGATGAAGTGGAAATTGGTATGGGCATTCATGGAGAACCAGGAGTATTCCATACCAATATAAAAACAGCAAAAGAGTTTGCTCAAATACTGGTTCAGAAAATATTAGATGATTATGATTATTCTAATTCAGAAGTAGCTGTTATGGTAAATGGTTTAGGCTCAACACCACTTATGGAATTATACATTATGTATAACGAAGTCGAAGCTTTGTTAAGTGAATTAAATATTAAAGTATATAAATCATTTGTAGGTAATTTTATGACGGCTTTAGAAATGGGTGGTTGTTCAGTCAGCTTACTCAAACTAGATGATGAGTTAAAAGAGTTATTAGATTATGAAGCGAATAGTCCTGGATTAAAAGTGAGGTCATAATGAAAGTTAATACAGTAATAGAGATGTTTGAAGAAATTGCAAATAAAATCGAAAGTGAGAAAGATTATATTACAGAACTCGACTCGATTTTAGGTGATGGTGATCATTGGGTGAATATTAACAAAGGGTATCAAAAAATCTTAAGTATGAAAGACCAACTTGCAGAAATGTCATTTGATGAACTGTTTAAAAGTGTTGGTATGAACATTATGAGTACTGTTGGTGGTTCGTCTGGTATCTTATACGGAGATGCTTTTATGAAAGCTTCAACAGTCTTAAAAGATGTAGAAGATATAGATCTAAAAAAAGGTCACGAGTTTCTAGAGGTTGCGTTAAACACAATGATGAGTCGTGGTAAAGCTCAACCTGGGGATAAAACCATGATAGACCCTTTGCATGTTGTTGTGATGTCTTTTGGTGAAGCTTTGAAAGTTGGGTCAAGTAAAGAGGATATTTCAAGAATTATTTCGAAAGCAGCCGAACAAGGTATGTTAGATACAAAGGATATGGCCGCTCGAAAAGGAAGAGCTACTTATAGAGAAGATAAAGGTGTTGGTTATATTGATGCAGGTGCTGCAACGATGTGTTATCAATTGGATATATTAGGTCAATATATTGGGAAATAATTAGTTATGGTTCATAGGTTATCCATTAGAAAACCTTGATAATATATAAATGG
>JABXKX010000543.1 GCA_013619035.1 Peptostreptococcaceae bacterium | reverse complement strand
TCCATAAATCTTTTGAATGATGAGAAACCATCAAACTTGTATATTGAGATTAATCCAACACCATCTTCAAGGACTTCATAAGTATGTGTTTTTACTTCTGGTAATGGCTGTAAAACAATATTGTCTATCGAAGCTCCAGTTAAAGTCATTTCTTTAGCAATACCATCTTCTAAATAAGATATATCAAATGTTTCAGAATCACCATAAACAACATAATACAATCTATGGAACTCTTTAACCAATCCGTACTCAATTTCAGCTTGTGTTGTTCCTGAAATATAAGATTCCAATGTCTTTAATACATCTTCTGCTGCTTTCCCATTAATGGCAGTTAGCTCAGAATGAAGAGAAACTTCTTCTGAACCGGTATAACTAGATTCTAAAAATATTTTATTCTCTTTTATCGAAACTTGATAAGGGAAGAAGCGATCGCCATTTTCTATTTGATATTTAAAATAATCTGCTAAAGGCTCTAAAATTGTTTTGCCATCTTTTAAAGAAGCAAATAATGGTGCAACCAACTGATAGAACTCTACTTGATCACCTGTTTCAAATGATTCTTTAATTGTTTTTACTGATTGGTTAAAAGTATCTTTATCTGTATACTTATATAAATCTGGGTGAACTTTTTCTGCTGATTCAATCAACACGTCTAAGTCACTAATTGCATTCAATACTTCAGGTGAATGGGTTACTTGTTCTGTTGTTTCAACTTCTTTTGTACAGCCAACAAGTGCTAGTATCATTACTAGCACCAATAATAAAATTCGTTTCATGATAGCCTCCATTAATCTTTTTCTATGTCTCTCATTATTTTAAATGAATTTCCTATGATTGTCTATTCTATTCTTCTGCTATCACATATATTGCAGCTGGAACAACTTCTATGTCAATTGGAAAGTCTCCTCCTTGTTCTCCATCAATGTCTAAATCTAACTTCTGATCATCCATAAGCTCAATCTGTAGATGTTTACTTCTAAAAAAATCCACATACTTGCTCTCAAGGTGTTTGCCCATCAAAATTTTCATAAATAGATCTGCTTGCATCATAATTGGAGCTTTTTTCAAGAATATACAGTCAAAATAACCATCTTGAATTTCTGCTATAGGTGACATCTTATCAAATCCACCAACGGAAGATGAATTCGTGATTAAAAACAAATGATAATCATCTTCATGGTTAAATTCCTCTGAGGTCACTTTTAGTCGATAAGACTGAGTTAAACTCTTAGGAAGATTCATTACAGCTTCTAAATAATACGCACTTCTCCCTAAGTACTTTTTTACTTCTTTCTTGGTTTCATGGGCAATCGATGTAAAAATACCCGCCGCAGCAATATTAATAAAAATATCACCATTAATAACACCGATATCAACCGGTATTTTATGATGTGCTTCGACTAATCTCACAAAAGCTTCAGCTGTATTAGGTAGTTTTAAATGCGTTGCAAAATCATTTACTGTACCTGTTCTGAAGATAGCCATGGGAATTTCGGTTTTGGTCTCATAAAGTGCTTTAGCAACTTCATTAACAGTCCCATCACCACCGGATACAATAATCATCTCATAGCCTTCATTCACAGCCAATTTTGCTTCATAATAAGCATCATCTTTTTTCTGTGTTTTAAACAAATGCATAATATATGATTTATTGAGTAATATTCGACAAAGTTCATTAAATTCATCTTCAAATCCAACACGACCAGATGATGGATTTTGTATTATTTTTAGCTTTTTCATCTGCTCACCTCTTTACTTTATTATACACAGTATTAATTACATATATAACCGATATTATACATTAATAATCTTTATAAAGAAAAAAATAAGCTTAAAAAGCTTATTTTGCTAAATAAAAGGAAATAATACAGAGTATCACGGTAACACCAAACAAACTGAGTGCATACTTTTCTGCTCCCCTAAATTCTTTCATATATTGTTTCTTTTCTAATTTGCTTTTTTGTTTAACTGCTTGTTTCATATCTTTTCTTGCTGATACAAGTAATATTGTTGCTACAGCTAAAGCAAACATTGCACCTATAAATACTAGATCGGTCATTGTTATTTTAGTCACTAAGGATAACAAATAAGACAAACCTAAAACACCGATTAACACGATCAAATCAATCACAAATAATTTTTTCAAATGATATTCCCCCTTCTTTATATCATAACATGTACATATCAGAAATTCTATGCCAACACCGAGTGCAATCGATTGCATTGTGTGTACAAAAATATTATAATATGAATTAGGAGGTAACTATGTTTACACAATTAATTGAAAATGAATACTTAATTACTAATGGTATCGGTGGATTTAGTTCATCTAGCCTAACAGGTGCTAATACTAGAAAATATCATAGCATTTTAAATGCATCTTTTAATCCGCCAGTGAGTCGTCACGTCTTATTGTCTAGAGTGATTACTACTGTAGAGATAAATAACAAAGTTTTTACACTTGAAAGTACTGTTAACACCGATAAACAAATAGACAATACTGAGTATACTCGAAACTTTTCGGATATGCCTATTCCAACATTTGAATATGCCATTGAAGGTATCACTGTTACAAAAGAAATTGCAATGGTAAATGGTCATAATACATCTACAGTTTTGTATACGATTAAAACAAATGACAAACCAGTTACTATAAAAGCTTATTTGCATGTTAATTCGAGAGATCACCATGATTTATCCGTTAAAAATGGATTTAAGTATGATATAACCTCTCTTGATACATCTCTGACGCTCAAAAATGAGTTAACACCTTTTAATATAAAAGGATTTGGAGAGTACACTGAAGTAAATGAATGGGCTGAAGAAGAGTTTTTTAGTGTTGAAAAACGTCGTGGACAGGAAGATGTCGATACAAACTTCATACCAGGATATTATGAAGTTACAATTCCAGCTCATACATCTGTTTCTTATGGAGTAATAGCCTCTACAGAAGAAATTAATGAAAGTTCTGAGTCAATCGTTGAGAACGAAAAAAAACGACGCCTAGGCTTATTTCAAGATGATGATTTGATATCACAAAGGCTTCATATTGCATGTGATCACTTTGTTGTAGATAGAAAATCTACAAATTCAAAAACGGTTATCGCAGGTTATCCTTGGTTTACAGATTGGGGCAGAGACACTATGATTGCCCTACCAGGACTCACATTAACAACTAAACGATATGAAGATGCAAAAGATATCATCCGTACTTTCATAAAATATGAAAATGATGGTTTGATACCTAATATGTTCCCAGATGATAATGTAGAACCTATGTACAATACAATCGATGGAACACTGTGGCTATTTATTGCTATACATCATTATATGAAAGCAACAAATGATACGTTATTTTTAAAAGAAATCTATCCAACACTAAATAGAATTATCGAAAAACATATTTCAGGTACAACATATGATATTCATGTAGATTCAGATGGTTTATTATCAGGTGGTGATCCCACAACACAACTGACATGGATGGATGTTAAAATTGATGGTCATGTTGTAACACCAAGACATGGCAAAGCCGTTGAAATCAATGCATTATGGTATAATTCATTAAAGATTATGAACCAACTGACATGTGATTATAGTTTAGAATCATCACTTGATTACAACACATATGCTGAGAAATGTCTTAATAGTTTTAATGAGAAGTTTTGGAATGAAGAGGGTCAATATTTATTTGATTTAATACAAGACAATAAACCAGTTGACCGCATCAGACCTAATCAGATATTCGTTGTCAGCTTACCTCATAAGATGTTATCAATTGAAAAAGAAAAAATGGTTATTAAAACGGTTGAAGAAAAACTATTAACACCGGTCGGACTAAGATCTCTTTCTCAAGACCATGAAGATTATAAAGCCGTTTATAATGGTGATGTTTACAAAAGAGATTATGCCTATCATCAAGGTACGGTCTGGGGTTGGTTAATCGGTCCATATCTAGAAGCACATTTTAATGTTTATCAAGACAAAGCATACGTTTTAAAACATTTAGAAGGTATGTTTAAGCATTTAGATGATACGGGTATGGGAACTATTTCAGAAGTCTTTTCTGGAGATTCACCACATCACGCTCGAGGCTGTTTTGGACAGGCATGGT
>JABXKX010000390.1 GCA_013619035.1 Peptostreptococcaceae bacterium | reverse complement strand
CTTTAAATAAATTACCAATAGCATATGAAAAACATATTGAGGAAGTGTTTTATACCTTATATACATTACCTAAAGATTGTTTGGTAATAATAGACGAGATGATAAAAAATCTATATGACCTATTAAAAAATGACTATGAGATAACGCTAAATAGTTATAAGAATCAAAGATAGAGACTTCGGTCTCTTTTTTTAGTGTTCTTTTTTAAGATTGGTATCGAAATTAAGGATTGGACACCATTATCCAAAATTAGAGCACCTTTTTATAAACTTACTGCCTTTCTTCGGGAAATGGTTTTCTTTATGATGTTGTTAAGGGAGGGCAAGAACTTGGATAATAGTATAGAGTATGAACCACTTAAAGAGAAAACCAGTATAAAAACTGTTTTAGTGAAAATGATGATGAAACAAAGAAAAAATATTGCTACATTAAAAAATCAAAAAATACTTCAAATAATGGCATTATGTGGTGTCGTTTGGATGATTATTTTCAATTTTATTCCAATGTACGGTATCACAATAGCTTTTAAAGATTATAAAATTATTTCAACTATATCTGAAGCACCTTGGGCCGGATTAAAACATTTTATAGAATTCTTTGGTGATGAAAACTTTTGGTTGGTGATGAAAAACACCTTAGGAATTAGTTTCCTTAAATTATTAATAGGATTTCCATTACCGATATTATTTGCTTTGTTGATGAATGAAATAAGAAATGCAACACTTAAAAAAAGTGTACAGACAATTTCTTATTTACCTCACTTCTTATCATGGGTAGTACTTGGTGGTATCATGATCAGTTGGTTTTCACAAACTGGATTTGTGAATGATCTTCTTATCAGCATGAACATCATATCAGAACCAATTGCATTTTTAGCAGAATCAAAATATTTCTGGGGATTAGCGGTTGGATCGGATATATGGAAAGAACTTGGCTGGAACACCATTATTTATTTAGCAGCCATGGCAGGCATTGATCCATCTTTATACGAAGCGGCAACCATCGATGGGGCTTCACGTGTTCAAAAAATGACCTTCATTACGGTACCGGGTATTAAAACAACGATTACAATACTATTTATCTTAGCAGTGAGTGGATTGTTAAATACGAATTTCGAACAACTGTTAGTACTTCAAAATCCACTAAATCTTAGTGCGAGTGAAGTTGTGGATACTTATGCTTATAAAGTTGGTATACGTTCAGGAAGATTTTCATATGCGACAGCAGTTGGATTGTTTAAATCTGTCATTGCATTGATTTTACTAGTATCAGCAAATAAAGCGACAAAAAAATTCAATGGCACATCGTTATTCTAAGGAGGCAGTCACTTGATTTATAAACAAGATATTAAATATAAAATAAATGGTGATAAAGTATTTGATACATTTAATGTCATCTTGATGTTAACGATATGTTTCATAGCATTGTATCCAATTTGGTATACAATCGTTTACGCATTTAACAATGGTAAAGATGCTATGATGGGTGGTATTTATTGGTGGCCACGAGAGTTTACACTGGATAACTTTAAAGCAGTATTTACGAATGCTGGTATTTTTAAAGCTTTTGGTGTGACTATCGCACGTACAGTATTAGGAACCACTACAAATGTATTTTTCACTGCAATGGTAGCTTATGCTTTATCGAAACAAAAATTGGTAGGTAGAAATCTTTATCTGACTATGGGTATTATCACCATGTTTTTCAGTGGTGGTTTGATTCCAGTATTTCTAAACATTAAGAATTTAGGTTTATTAGATAATTTTATGGTTTATATTTTACCATCAATGTTCAACTTCTATAACTTGATTATTTTCCAATCATTCTTTAGAGAGTTGCCAGCGGGTCTAGAAGAGTCGGCATTTATAGATGGTGCAAATGATATGCAAACATTTGTAAAAATTATACTACCACTATCAGCACCGGTCTTAGCGACTATTGCATTATTTGTTGGTGTATGGCATTGGAATGATTATTTCACAGGTGTTATTTATATCAACAATCCAGATTTACAACCGATTCAAACATTTCTCTATAGAGTTATAGCAGAATCAAGTTCTAATCAGATGTTAGCCAATGCTCCAGGTGGTGTGAGTAAAACAACAATTACTTCATCATCAATTAAATTAGCAACAATGATTATTACGACATTACCAATCGTGTGTGTATATCCTTTCTTACAGAAGCATTTTGTTAAAGGCATGCTTCTTGGTTCAATGAAAGGTTAATATGATATACTTAATTAAGGGGAGGCACAAATGAATAACAATTTAAAACGTTTTACTTCATTAGCTCTGATCATTGTTTTAATGATGTCAGTATTTGCAGGATGCAGTAACAATGCCAATGAAGCAACAAATGAATTACCAGAAGCGACGAGCTCATCAAATGCTGGTGGTGATCAATTTGAAGAATCATGGAAAAACAACACAGATCCTATTACTTTCTCATGGTACTTAAATTTCTCATGGTTTCCAAATAAATGGGGAACAGATTTAACGTCACAATACATTACTGACAAAACAGGTGTAAACATTGATTTTGTAGTACCTGCTGGTAATGAAAACGAGAAACTAAACACAATGATCGCTTCTGATACTTTACCTGATTTCGTTACATTAGGATGGTGGGAAGGTGCTGTTGACACAATGATAGAAGGCGACTTGGTTTATGGATTAGATGAACTTGCTGATAAGTATGATACTTATTTCTATCAAGTTGCTGATGATGGTAGATTAAGTTGGTATACAAAAGAAGATGGACATGTATATGGATATCCAAATGCATCATTCTCTCCTCAAGATTATGATAAATATGATGTGACTTCAAATCAAACTTTCTTAGTAAGAAAAGATATGTATGAAGCAATTGGTTCACCAGATATGAGAACACCAGAAGGTTTCTTAAGTGCTTTAGAAAAAGCTCAAGAAATGTTCCCAGAGGTTAATGGTCAGCCATTAATTCCACTTGGATTACATGAGTTCGGAACAACTGGTCAATATGCTAACTACTCTTTAGAAGACTTCTTAAAGAACTTCTTAGCAATTTCAAGAGAAGAAAATGGTCTTTATACAGATAGAACTGATAATGATGAATATATCACTTGGTTAAAAACATTTAGAGAAGCAAATGAAAAAGGACTTTTAGCAACAGATATCTTTATTGATAAAAGACCACAAATGGAAGAAAAAATTGCACAAGGTAGATACTTTGCTATGTTATACCAAAGATCAGATTGTGCAGCTCAACAAAATATTTTATATGCAAACGATCCTGATGGTGTATACATTGCTGTAGATGGCCCTGCAAACTCAAAAATGGAAGATCCAACTCTTGCTGGACAAGGTATTGCTGGTTGGACGATTACATTGATTTCTAAGAATGTAGAAGATCCTGAAAGAGCGATTCAATTTATGAGTTACTTAATGAGTGAAGAAGGTCAAAAGGATATGTACTTAGGACCTGAAGGTGTGACGTATGACGTTGTTGATGAAGTACCTACTTTAAAGCCTGAAGTTTTAGAATTATTAAATACAGACAGATCTGCATTTGATAAAAAGTATGGTTCTATCAGCACATTCTGGATGTTAATGGATAACCCAATGTTAATGCAATGGGAACCAGAACCATCAGATCCATTAGCTCAACCTATGAACTGGACAAAAGGTAAAACAGTATACTTTGCACAATATGATAATATTGATCCATTACCAGATACTGATTTAGGAATTTCGCTTGATAAAATCAAAAGAAAATGGTCAGAGGCACTTCCAAAAATGCTTTTAGCGGAAAATGAAGCTGAATTTGATAAAATATTTAATGCTTTCCTAGAGTACAGAGAAGAAAATGGGTATAAGGATATTGTAGAATACCAACAGCAAAAAATTGAAGAAAACAAAGAACGTTTAGGTATGTAATAAAATTGCTCGGATTCATTTGAATCCGAGCTAATTGTATTTTGAATTGAGGTCGTAATATGGGTATAAAAAAGAGAGTAACCAATTTAAAATTAAGCGATAAGATTATCTTGGTTAATGTATTCATCTTGGCGTTACCAATTCTAATTGGTTTTTTTATTATATTTAATGATATGAGAGAAAAATTTATTGATGAAACAATTCTTAATGCTAAAAATGAT
>JABXKX010000270.1 GCA_013619035.1 Peptostreptococcaceae bacterium | reverse complement strand
CCAATTATCATACAACAGTTTATACAGGCTGCTCTCAACTTAGTTGACACGGTTATGATCGGTAGATTGGGTTCAGAAGAAATTGCTGCAGTAGGGATTGCAAATCAAGTCTTTTTCTTTGTCATGATGATAATATTTGGTATTAATAGTGGTGTTTCAGTATATATTGCTCAATTTTTTGGGCGAAGAGATCATAAGAATATCAAAAAGACCATGGGTGTTAGTTTGATTTCTGGTGGCGCCGTTGGTATTATATTTTGTTTCATAGCTGTCAGTTTTCCGAAACAACTCATGGGATTATTTATAGACAATGACCATGTTATAGAAATGGGCGTTTCTTACTTGAAAATTGTTGGCTTTAGTTATTTATTTATGTCAATCTCTCTCTCTTTTCATGTGGCATCAAGAGGTATTGGTAAAACTATTGTTCCGATGTTGGTAACAGCGGTAGCACTCAGTGTGAATACCCTGCTAAATTACGGCTTAATCTTCGGTAATTTCGGATTACCCGAGTTGGGGATAGAAGGGGCTGCCATTGCGACATTAATCGCGAGAGTCGTTGAATTTTTACTGATGATGGCTATTATATATGGCTCGCACTCATTACTTGCAGCCAGAATAAAGGATTTGTTAGCTTTTGATATAGGTTTCTTTATTAAAATATTTGAAAAAGCAGGACCGGTTCTTGTAAATGAAATATTTTGGTCTCTAGGCACAATCGTCTATATGTGGAGTATTGGTCAGATTAATGCAGATGCAGTAGCAAGTTATCAGATAACTCTATCCGCTTACAGATTCTACGAAGTCGCGTTTATTGGTTTTTCCAGTGCCGCTTCCGTGATGGTAGGTAATAGCATTGGTGCTGGTAAAGAAGATTTAGCCAAATTATATGCAAAAGAAATTTCAAGAAAATCGATACTGTTTTCAGTACTTATGAGTTTGCTGATGTTTGTTTTAGCACCCTATATTTTAAAACTGTACAATGTATCTGAAATCGTCATGTCTAATTCACTAAAACTGTTCTATGTTTATTGTTTCTATGGATTGTTTAGAATGTATAATCTGATGAAAATAGTAGGTATATTCAGAGGTGGTGGTGATACGAAGTTTGCGATGTTAACAGAAATGGGATCGGTATGGCTAGTGGGTGTACCACTTGCTCTATTAGGATCAGTTGTATTAAAATTATCAGTAGTTTATGTAGTTTGGATGCTTTCTACAGAAGAGGTCGTGAAAGCGATCATCTGTCGTCGTCGATTCAAATCTGAGAAGTGGCTTCATAATTTAATCCATGAAATAAAATAAAGACCGCTATGCGGTCTTTTTAATTGAACAATTGATTGATATATTCACATAAATCCTCCAGTGAAAATTAATCTAATAAATTTCTTTTATAGTCATGGTATAAAGATTTTAATTTTGCAATTTCACCATGCATTTCTGTTTGAAGTTTAGAAACTTTTTCGAATTCAGAATTAGATATAGCTGTCGCAATTTGAGTAAATGATGATTTAGTAGACAAAGTATCTTTCATCAATTTTAATCTTATATTGTTCATCTCTTCCCAACGAACAACATCTAGATCTGAAGCGTCAGTCGTATGAAGTTTTTTAGCACTTCTAATCACTTCAATGTTTTCTATAAGAATTCTGTTTTCAAGTTCAAAAGTCCAGTTGCCTTCGATGGCAGCCATATATGAGTTGATGATTCTATCAGAGAAAACATCGCCATCTCTTAGAACATCTAATTTACCATTAGCAGCTCTTAATTTAGCAATATTTTCCCAAACTGTTTTAGGTGGTTTACCAAAAATATTATCTCTTTCTTCTTCAGTATAATCTTCAAAGACGTCGTCTTCACTTCGATACATTCTGTTATCTTCTAAATAGAATCCTTTATCGCCAGCTTTTTTATCAAAATTCTTTTCTATAAATGCTAAATCATGTTCCGATGTAATAACTGCTTTAATACCATCTAACATACCTTGATATACTGCTGCAGTACATAAATATGTGTTTGTTAGTGGATTTGGTGCTCTTAATTCAAAACGTGTCGCAAGTGGAGACGTCATATCTCTTACAAGTCCAGCCAATACAGTTCTGTTTCTTGATGGAGAAGCTGGTGAGTGACCTAAACTTGTAACAACACATACAGGTGCTTCAAAACCTGGCTTTAATCTATTGAAAGCATCATTAGAAGCGGTTACAAACGGATTGATGACATCGTAGTTTTTAAGTAATCCCATTATGGCACCATAACCCGCACGGTTTAAGAAATGTTGATCCATTTCAAGAGGTGAGAATAGGTTGATTATTTTACCATTTTTCAATTTAAGTGCTGCACCCACATGATGATGTTCACCGTTACCAGCAACACCTTCGATTGGTTTTGCTTTAAAAGTAACTTCTAAACCATATCGGCCGAAACAATCTGAAATAATATCTCTAGCAAATAATTCGTTATCTGCTGTTTGAAGAGCGTTAGAAAATTTCCAATCGATTTCTAATTGTTCCATAACATGTGAAAATTTATTGCTACCTTCTAATTTAGAAGGGACACCACCAACTTCTTTATGAGCCATCTCTGCTTCAAAGCCATAGTGATCTAATAATAAAAGTGATTCTTCCATAGCAGATCTTACATTACCAACAGTTCTTTTCCAATATTGTTCTTTTAAAACTTGTGAAACAGAAAGTAATCTTTCTTCCGCTCTTGAATCTGGTGATTTTACCCAGAACTCTAATTCTGTTGCTGTTGTTAAGTTAACTTTTTCAATCTCTTCAAATTTAACGCCGAATTCAGCGCAAAAATCGTCATGAGTTTCAAGGAGTGACATGATTGTATTTGTAAAGTGTTCCGAAGAAGCTTTCAAAATAGATCTAGAGTCGCAGTATGTATTATCATGTACCAATGTCGCTGGGATTAATAAAGTTCCCACTGGCAATCCTGTACCTTCATCTATATGACCATAATTATAATCGACTAACCAATTGACATCTGTATCAGGAATTAAGTCTACTTTTGCATTGTTGATTTCTGCAATAATAGGTAATACAACTGAAGAACCATCAGTTTGTACACCTTCAGTTAAGAATTTTTTGATGTCATTTAAGAATACATGCATTGGGATGCGTTCATCTGTATGATTGTTTCCTAGATCTACTGCTACGACTGAAACGAATTTTATCTGAGGGCTAGCCTTCAGTTCTCTTTTTATTTTTTCAAGTGTTCTGCCTTCAGATTTGATTACGTATAACATGTTATCCTCCTTATATTATATGGATTATTACAAAAAACGTTCGGGTATGTTCTTTTTCATATGATAATGATTATAGCAGATAATAATTTAATGTAAATACATTTTGTAGATAAAAAACAGGAAAACCCTTGCAAATACTTGCTTAC
Source organism: Peptostreptococcaceae bacterium (assembly GCA_013619035.1). The sequence continues at coordinate 743 of JABXKX010000270.1, read as the reverse complement.
AAAGATGAATTCGAATTGTTAGAAAGTTTAAAAAACTGAAGAACTACAATAAAAAAACCGAACCTAACTACAGATTCGGCATCGTCTAACTAAAACAACTACAACTCACCTTAATTTTAGTACATCCGCTTTTTTGATAGCCATTAAAGTAATTGCGATTAATGGTGCGATAATAATACCGGCAACACCGAAAACTTTTATTCCTGTATAGATAATTAGAAGTGTCACAAGTGGATAGATTCCAATTTGAGAACTGATAATCTTAGGTTCCAATGCTTGTCTTCCAAGTGTTGCTACTAAATACACAACCCCAAGGCCTATTGCAAGTGGATAATTCTTATAGAACAATAAGATGATAATCCATGGAACAAAAACACTACCAGTGCCAAAAACGGGAAGGGCATCTAATATACCAATCCCCAGAGCAATTAATATCGAATAAGGTATTTTTAGAATGGTTAATCCTATGGCAACTTCTATAAAAGTCAATGACATCATAATCAACTGTGCTCTTAGATAACCCAGAAGTACCATAAAAACATCTTCTTTTATAATCATAAGTAATGGGGTTCTAAAAGTTTTATGTGATAGTAGTTGCATCTGCATTTCTTTTATTTTGATTTTATCTTTTGTCATAAAGAAGGCAGCAACAAACATGACGATAATTGCGACAACTATATTTGGAATGAAGGCAACTAATCCAACTAGAGATGCCAATATAGTTGTTATTGATAAGTTAATAT
>JABXKX010000112.1 GCA_013619035.1 Peptostreptococcaceae bacterium | reverse complement strand
ATGTTGCTTTACTAGAGTGAATCTATCCATCATTCTGAAATTATTCTATCTTAATAATAATCTGAAAATAATTAATTCACAACACTCATCGAATCCATTATGTGTCAAATTGTTCCACATTATGGGAAAATGCTTGATTTTTCCATTTAATTGTATTAAGCTTACATTAAATATATATATTTGTCAACGAAAACTACCAACACTAAATTAAGGAGAGTATTATGAAAAGAATTATTACTATGTTTTTAGTATTTGTTTTAGTCGGTTCATCATCTTTAGCTTTTGCTAACGAAAAATTAATTGATCCAATTGTTGATGAAACCGAGATTGAACAGGCAAGTACAAGAACTGTACAGCCCTGTCCTGTAGGTGGTCATCACAGTATGAGACCTAAATTAAGAGGTTATATAAATTCAAGTCCAGGTTTTCCAAATAATCCATTAGAAACAGAAGTTGTTATGACAGGGAATTTATATGTCTGTGAACATTGCAACCTTGTAGCAATAGTTGAAAACAATCCAATTAGTTCGACTGGTTTGGGCGATTATGCTATGGCTTATACACCTTACACTGTGACTGCATTTTGGAACCTATTTTTGATTGTAGGACATCCAGATCAAGATTCTTATCCTAATTGTACATTGGAAAATAATGACGATATGACAGGAGTCTTTGATATGCAAAGTGGTTGGTATTGGAGATTGTACTAAACAAGTTAAGTATATAGAAAAATCCGATTTTTAAACTGAGATAAGATTGCTCTTTTTAGTATTTTACATAACAGTGTGTAACTAATAATAATTACCTATAAAGGGAGGTTAAAAATAAATTTATATAATATCTCATATGACTTGAATTCTCCAGGTCAAAATTATGAGAAACTCAGAAAAGATATTGAGTCTCTTGGAACATGGTGTAACTATCTTGAGTCTACATACCTAGTTAAATGTAACCTCAATGGAGATCATATTCTTCAACGATTATAAAAGCATCTTGATCAAACTGATAGGATGATCATATGTAAGGTAGAAGAACCAATTTATGGCGTCTTGGTTCAGAAGGAATGGGATTGGATAAATAAGAATTTTTAAGTTAATAGGAAATGAACAAGTTCTATAGTAGAACTACAAAAAGGGGCTGTCTCAAAGTAAATAGCCTTAAAGAATAAAAAGTAAGATTCATTCGAAAGAATGAGTCTTATTTTATTTCCTTATATTTACAAAAGGTATAAGAGCTAATTCATGTCGAATTAACTCTTATACACAATTTTACTTTGGACGGTAAACTGTGTAAATCCAAAAAAAACTAAGGAGATTATATCAAAAAACGAATATTAATCAAATCGTTTACCTTTTGACATTGGTATTATTATACCTGAAGATGCACTTGTTAGAACGTAAGCGTCTAATCATATAGTGTAAAAAAGCAAGCTCAATTTCAAAAGCTTGCTACTTGCATCGATTTTGTATTTCATCATTCCATGGTAAATACTCTTCCAAAAATTCTGGATGAGTATGAAATTGTACACCTGGGAGATCTTCTAGTATAAACTTTAAATATTTATAGGGTACTAGACCATTTGCTTTTGCAGTTTCTATTAGGCTATAAATAGCTGCGCTTGATTTTGCGCCCTTAGGGCTACCACTGAATAACCAATTTTTACGACCAATTGTAAATGGTCTAATGCTATTCTCTGCACGTTATCCTCATATAAGGATAATTAGCATTATACACATATTATTATTATCCTCATCTTTTATTGAAAGCTGCTTAAATCAACGGCTTTCACTTAAAAGATGAGGATAATGTTTTATATATCTAAAAGTTGAGAATCACTATTTTAAGGAGGTGATTCTCAATGAATCAATACGAAAACAAAGTAGCAATAATTATGGGAATTCTAAAGGAAGAGAAATTCAGTGCTTCTGTCATTAGTGGGCATCGTATCTGCTATAGAGAATTTCAAGATTTTTTATTACTCAACAAGCAAACTTATACTTATGAATATGCAATGAAATGGGTCGAAAGTAACAAAGCTTTATGGAAACATCGCAAGTATACTGGGTTTAAACATTGTTTAGAGCAATTGGAGGATATTTATAGGCATGGTACAATTGCTCTTGAAAACCTTGGACCAAGAGGTTCAGCTTATACATTATTAAACACAGAATTAAAGAACGAGTTAGATGAGTACTTAGAAAATGCTGATTTAGGTAAATACGTTTCACGACATCGAATTGCCTGTTCGAGGTTTTTATTTTATTTGCAGAATCAAGAGTTAACTAGTATTAGTCAGCTGAATTATGATACTCTTTTAAGTTTTCATAGCGAGGACTATCACAAATCCTACAAGTCTAAAGATGTTTATGAGGATTTAATCCGAAATTTTTTGTACTTTCAGTTCTTAAATGGTCGTTGTTCGGTAGGATTTAATCTAGCTTTAAACAAACAAATTATTCCGCATATAGTAAAAATAGATTTGGATACATTAAGGAATGATTTCTCTAAAGAATATGAGATTACTTGGACATTGATTAAGTCATTTCTCGCTGAAATGAATAGAATCGGCTATAGCGACACAGTTAAAAAGAGTTCAAAACATACACTTAAACTCTTATATATTTTCATAGATATGCATCATGTACAATTGAATAAAAAGAATTTATGGATATGGTTTGAGAACCTTAAACCTTATATATACTCTAATTGGAAACAAGCAAGACGAACATTAAGTCAGTTTTGGATATTCTTAGAATGTGGTGAATTAACTACAAAATTTACGGGCGATCCGTTGTATAAAAATCCTGTAGAATATTTACCAGAATGGATGAAAAATCAACTTCAAAACTATCTAATATTATCAAAACGAGAAGGGTTTAAAAAATCTACAATCGATATGCGAAGATCAAGCAATTTAAGATTTTGTCAGTTTCTTCAACTCGAAAATATACAGAGCTTTTCTGAAATTACATCTGAGTTATTAGAGGCCTTTAATCAACAAGATATTCACGCGACTTCAGAAGGCAAAGCTGCTTACAATGTACGTATTAGAGGTTTTCTGATATATCTTCATGAACAAGGGAAAATATCTAACCCATTTTTATGCACGGCGCTACCATCAGTTTCTGCGCCTAAAGTAAGAATTGTTAGCATACTTTCTGACGATGATTCAAATGAATTCTGGATGTATGATACCAAAACCCTTTCATCAATAGCTTTTCGAGATTATGCAATCATGTGTATAGGCTTAAGTATGGGATTTAGAGCTTCTGATATAGTATCCATTCAGTATAAGGATTTCAATTGGAAGCAACCAAGTATTAGTCTATCTCAAGCTAAAACAGGTAAACGAATTAATATGCCTTTACCTGTTAAAGTTGGAAATATCATATTTGAATATCTGAAAATTCATCGACCGAAAAGCTCAAGTCCATACATTTTTATTCATCACGAAGTACCTTACGACAAATTATCTCCTAGTGTATGTAAGAAATCTCTTAATCGGTTTTTACCTAATAGGGATATACCTAATAAAGGTTTCCATGTAGTTAGAAAAACTTTTGCAACAGGCCTGTTAAGAGGAGATGTAAAAGTTGAAATTATATCTGATGCACTTGGTCATTCTACAGATGACACAGTCCATAAGTATTTAGCACTTGATGAAGAACGTATGAGAAAATGTCCCCTTTCACTTGAAGAAACAGGAATTGCTTGGAAAGGAGGTGTCTTTGATGCATAAGAGTTATAATTATTCTAGTTGTTTTGCTCAATATATAACATCTTATATTTCTAATCGCAGAAGCATCGGATATCTGTTTGATAATCCAGCTTATTGGCTATACAAATTTGATCAATTTTGTGAAGTGAATGAAGTAGATACACCAACCTTGAGTAAAGAACTCTTTGATGCTTGGGCATCTATTAATGAAAATGAAACAAGAACAACACAATGCAATCGCCTTACTGCATTGAAATGTTTTAGTATTTATTTAAATTCTAAAGGTATAAAAAGCTATGTACCTCGTACATTACCACGCCCGGAAAAAAGAGTTCCTTACCTAATGGAAGATGAGGATATAAGTGCGTTTTTTACACAGGTAGATTCTTACCATACCGTTTCTAAATATGAAGCATTTATTCGGTTAGAAAC
>JABXKX010000500.1 GCA_013619035.1 Peptostreptococcaceae bacterium | reverse complement strand
GATTCCCAACTTTACGATATGGGTAAAAGCGCTCAATGGAATTTTTTTTATTATTTCGACCAACTATAATGACTGGAGCCCTTCATGACTAACGATTATAAAATACATAATAAATCATCAAAGCCAAATAATATTGTAGAAAAGGAAAATCAACTTTTTGATCAGTGTGCAGCATTAGAGAACCAGTTGCCATATTTTTTGATTGATTATTTTATTTACTTGAAGAACGCAATAGCTATCACCAGTCGCCTAGCCTATTTACAAGACTTACAATTTTTCTGTAATTACTTAGTAAATGAAACCCGATTAGTTACTGCTGAATCTACAGAGAAAATATCCGAAGCTGAGTTTGCCAAAATTAGAGCACGTGATGTCAATCGGTTTCTGGGTGATTATTGCACTCGTTATTTTATAGAAAAAGATGGTACTACCTACTTAATGGAAAATCACAATCGTGCCTTATCCAGAAAAAAGTCATCCCTTTCTGTACTCTTTAAATTCCTGTTTAGAGATGAAATCATGAAGGAAAATATCGTCGAAGGATTAAATCCTATTAAACTGCCTAAACCCCAACCCGACGCTATTAAAAGACTAGAAATTGAAGAAGTTGCTATAATGCTTCAGGCTGTCGAAACCGGTCAAGGTTTAACTGATAAAGAAAAACAGTACTGGGAAAAAACAAAATATCGCGATAAAGCTATTTTAGTACTCTTTACTACATTTGGTCTCAGACTTAAAGAATTACAACAATTAAATATTTCATCTTTTAGTTTTTCAAGAAGTGAATTTAAAATATATAGAAAACGTGGCAAAGAAGTAAATATGCCTCTAAACAAATCTGTTGTTAAAGTTATTACTGATTATTTAGATTATGAACGTCCAAAAGAAATTGAGATAGATGAGATCTATAAAGACGCCCTCTTCTTATCTCTACAGAATAAGCGAATAACAGAAAAAGCAATTCGACAGTTGGTTAAGAAATATACTTCTATCGCTCTTGGTACTAGTCGTGCATCTGGGTATAGTCCGCATAAACTAAGAGCAACTGCTGCTTCTTCTCTAATTCAATATGGATTTTCAATATACGACGTTCAAAATCTATTAGATCATGATAACGTGACTACTACACAGCTATACTCTGCTCATAAAAAGAACGCTAAAAGAGATATTGTAAAACAATACGAACTCATTGAAAAAGAATAACTCTTAAAATTTTAATAACTCGTAAAACTTGCGGGGCCGAAAATGAAGATTGACTCTTATAAAACTCGCGGGGGCAGAATTGATAAATCGTCAAAAAAATGTACATTATACATTGTAAAGTCGCATTGAAAAAAACTGACTTTTACTCAAAAATGTACATTATAATCAAAAAAAATAAGAGGATTCTGATCTAATTATGAACAGATTCCTCTTATTTTTACTGCTTTACTCCCCTACTTTATTTCAATTTGTAGGGATGATAGTACCAAGAACTTCATATAATGTTGTACTGTTTTTACACATTAGTTCCTAACTTCACAGTAAAAAGTTTTTTTATAGGAAGTTTATCCAACATGTAAACTGATAATGTATCTACTATAAATTCATCAGATATTTTTACATTTAGAATGTTTATTTCATCTTCCACCGTTATAGGAGATCCACTTCTCAAAGTACAATGTGGATCAAATGGTTTCAAATATTTCGGTGGGATAACACTAAATTTTATTCCTGATGATATAAGCCTTTCGTGCAATTGTCTTACTTCTTTTTCATCGCTTAACTTTAAGGCAAAAATAAATGTGCCATTATTTTACTATCTGACCACAATCACACAGTAGTCTACTGTCAGATGGTTAAGCACTTTTAATTATCAATTCCAGCTGATTTATTTTTCATCAAACCACTCTTTTCTTAGAATGCCATAACTGACTGAGTCATAGTACTCATTATTTACAATTCTTGCTTTTCTATAGCAAGCTTCTTGTCTCAAACCCAATTTTTCAGATAACTTCACCATTCCCAGGTTGCCAGACCAAGTTGTCAATCCCAGTCTCACAAACTCTGGATGCGCCTTAAACACAAGGTCTATCCATAGTTTCAATGCCTTGTATCCAATCCCTTGTCCCCAGTAATTATCGTTAAAAACGACAATGCCTATTTCCATCCAGTCTGTTTCCTTTGACTTGTAGTACTTACTGACAATACCGATCAATTCATCACATTCTTTATCTACAATAGCCATCATTCCTTCTCTGGCTGGTTTACCTTCTTCTAAATTGTTCTTCATTCTCTCAATCTTCTCATCAAGCTTTTCTACGGTTTGACTACCATAATAGGGTCCGTTAAAATCATGATGAAGGTGATGAGGTAAGTTCCATTGTCTATAGGCGTCCATATCCCTTGTTCCGATCTCTCTAATGATAATATTCATTTAGCCTCTCTTTCTTGCCTTGATGATAAATGACAAACTCTGAAGCCTTACCAAATCCGTGAATATTCTCTCTCTTGTGGCTTCTCCTAACGTATGAGCTGCCATACTCGTTTCAAAGTCAGCATTGTATCTTATATGAAACATAAAATCGTTCCTATTAATTCTCCTATTTTAGCCCTAGTCTAAACTTCATTTAAAATTTATAGTAGCGATGTAAACATCACTGCAGTTTGTTAAACTGTAATCACCTCTGTGTTTTTCATTTAACCAACTCCTTTCCTTGAAAGTTCTGATTCTCTGCAGAAAATCAGTGGAGTAAAGGATTAACATCCAAAACTATCTTAACCGGTTAACTATACTATGCACCACAGCATGTAAAATTCATATACTGACATTACATTTAACCGTTTACTACTGAACAATCAAGAAGGACTGAAATCTATTCCTTTGTTTATGCATCACGATGCTAGTCATATACCGATTTGAAAAAGCTACTGTTCCGACCAAGTTTTGCTTGTCCGTAATGATTCTTCCAATCTCAAAAATTGCAGCATACTCTACTGAGCGTACTTCACTTAGTTTTTTTCCAGTCTTACTTAAATAATACCATGATCCATCAGTGTGAATATACTTATAGTATTCAGACATATCAAAAGTTTCACTTGGACTTATTTCTCCTTCTCCCTGTAGTATGCCTGAAGTTATAGAATGATTGCCTTGTTCTACAACTGATATTCCAATAGGTAGATATAAGGTAACTTGATGATTACTGTCTTGTTTCCATTTGGTCATGAGTAATTCTGAACCATATCTTGATAGTGCTTCAGAGAATCTAGTCGGATGCCATGGTCCAGTTATAACAACATCTTTTGATAGACTAATCTTTTTACTAAACTCCACATTCCTCATTAATGGTTTCTCATATATGTCTTCTTTTATAGTTTTACTCCATAAATTAAACAAGAAGTCTTTCAGTTTCATTTCATCGTGAATACCTTTTATTGGATGCATCATATATTCTCTTTGTACATCTTTCCCTAATAGTCTTATCAAATTATAGATAGGATGATTTTCAAGTGTCCTACCTAGGGGATTCTCTGTACTACAATCATTATACAAAAATATGTCATTAGCTATATTCATTATTTGACTAAAATATTTTTTATCATTACGTTCTCTACAATGCTTATAATCCTTATCATCAGCTTTCTTTAAGTATTCCTCACATTTTTCATAGATAAAGTCTACAATATTATAAATCACATTCCTCCTTAGTTTAAACTGTATATTCTGATACAATCAAGTTGTTAACCCATGAAGCAGTGTGTACCAGAATTCCTCTAACAACATGATAACAAATAAACACTCCACATTTCCATAGAATGTATAATTTTATATATTTTACAGGTTTAATTCTTATTTCACACTTCCCTACAAATCAGAAGTTAGAAATCCCCCAAAATAAACGTGGCTCTTAGATCCATTTAATATGTAGGGACTAAATTATCATAAAATACTATATACAGATCTTTACTCAAATTCAAAAATAATAGTTTTTGTTGAATGAGATAACTGATCAATTATTTCAATTTTCAAGAAAATATTGCCGTTTTCAGTTTCCAAAATCTTATTTTGAACATTTTCATCTGAAAAACTTTCTTTTACTATTCTAACCATTTCGTCATATAAGACCTTATCTTCAGGCTCAATATAATATATTCGGACTATATGTTCACCATATTCT
>JABXKX010000481.1 GCA_013619035.1 Peptostreptococcaceae bacterium | reverse complement strand
CTAACCGCTTTAGGCGCTTTTAACTTCTCAACTTTTTCATTTAACTCTTCAATTTCTTCATCTTTTGAATAGTCTTCACCAAGTTCTTCACGAATGGCTTTGATCTGTTCTTTCAAGTAGTATTCCTTTTGCATTTTACTGATCTGGCTTTTCACCTTCTCATTTATTTTCTTTTCTACTTGAATGATTTCAATTTCATTTAATATATATTTATAAAGCACTTCTAAACGAAGCTTCGGTGTTAATGCTTCTATAAGAACTTGCTTTTGATCCATTTTCAAAGAAATATTTGATGCAATAACATCGGCTAATCTACCACAATTATCAATAGCTCGAACTGTCAGTAGAATATCTGGTGTTATTTTTGCATTTAACTCCACATAACGTTCAAAAGTTTGAAGAACTGATCGCTTTAACGCTTCACATTCTTGGTCTATTTCAAAATCATAGTCCGGATACTCTTCAATAGTTACCTTGATATATGGCGTTTCTTGAATCATATCTTTTATTTTTGCACGTGACAAACCCTCAACAAGTACTCTAATTGTATCTCCAGGAAGCTTCAACATTTGCTTCACTTTACAAAGTGTACCAATATCATGAATTTCATCAATATTTGGGTCATCCGTTTCAATATTTTTTTGCGTAGTTAAAAAGATTTTTTGATTTTGAAGCATAGCTTCTTCTAATGCTTTAATCGATTTATCTCTACCCACATCAAAATGAATCACCATATATGGAAAAATTGTTAATCCTCTTAACGGAATAACAGCTATTTCTCTTAATTTGTTTTCAATTTCCATAATTGTCTCCTCATCCTCATTTTGCTTTAAAAACGAGTCCTAAGACTCGTTTCTAATTTATGATGCATTTTCATTATCTTTTTTGTTTTTATCTAGTAAGAGCGTTGGTTGTTGTTGATTTTCAATTGTTTCTTTTGTAATCACACACTTCTTAACATCATCTCTAGAAGGGATATCATACATAATATCCATCATAACTTTTTCAATGATACTTCTTAAACCACGCGCACCTGTTTTTCTTTTAATCGCAAGTTTTGCAATAGAAGTCAAAGCATCTTCATTAAACTCGAGTTCAACACCATCAAGTTCAAATAACTTATGGTATTGTTTTGCAAGAGCGTTTTTAGGTTCACTTAAAATTCTAACAAGAACTTCTTCTGTTAATTCATGAAGTGATACCACTACTGGTAAACGACCTACAAACTCAGGAATTAATCCAAATTTAAGTAAATCTGATGTTTCCAATTTTTCTAATAAAACACCCATCTCAAGGTCTTCTTTGCTTCTGATTTCAGCACCAAATCCTAAAGCTTTTTGTCCAGTACGTTTTTCAATTATTTTGTCAATCCCATCAAACGCACCACCACAGATAAACAAAATATTCGTTGTATCTAATTGGATGAACTCTTGATGCGGATGCTTTCTACCACCTTGAGGTGGTACATTAGCAACTGTACCTTCAATCATTTTAAGAAGTGCTTGTTGAACACCCTCACCACTTACATCTCTTGTAATAGAAGGGTTCTCAGATTTTCTTGTAATTTTGTCAATCTCATCAATGTAAATAATACCTCTTTGAGCTGCTTCAACATCATAATCTGCTGCTTGAATCAACTTTAATAGAATATTTTCTACATCTTCACCAACATAACCTGCTTCAGTTAAAGATGTTGCATCTGCAATTGCAAATGGTACATTCAAAATCTTAGCAAGTGTTTGAGCCAATAAAGTTTTACCAGAACCTGTAGGTCCCATTAATAAGATATTACTTTTTTGTAGTTCAATATCATCATCACTTTTATGATTGATTCTTTTATAATGATTGTATACTGCTACTGATAATGCTTTTTTAGCACGATCTTGACCAATAACATAATCATTTAATGTATCATTGATTTCAACCGGCTTTGGAAGATTATCAATATCAAAATCATACAGTTCTTCTACTTCTTCTGAGATGATTTCTTGACAAAGCTCAATACACTCATCACAAATGTAGACATTCGGACCAGCAATCAACCTTTTAACTTGATCTTGAGACTTGCCACAAAATGAGCATCTCAAGTGCTTTTTATCTTCATACTTTGACATAATGTCACCTCTTATCTTGAAGTAATTACCTTATCTATTAAACCATATTCTTTAGCTTCATCTGCAGATAAGAAATTATCTCTTTCAGTATCTCGCATTACTGTTTCATAATCTTGACCCGATTTTTCTGCAATAATACGACTTAATTTTTCTTTCATTTTAACAATTCTCTCAGCGTGAATCATAATATCTGTTGCTTGACCACGTGTCCCACCTAAAGGTTGGTGAATCATTACTTCAGAATTTGGTAAACAGTAACGTTTACCTTTTGCACCTGCTGTTAAAAGGAAGGCACCCATACTTGCTGCCATACCAACACAAATTGTTGATACATCTGGTTTAATATATTGCATCGTATCATAGATAGCGAATCCAGAAGTAATTGAACCACCAGGACTATTGATATATAAGTGAATGTCCTTATCAGGATCATCCGCTTCTAAGAATAGTAATTGTGCTACAACCACACTAGCTGTATGATCATTAATCTCATCACCTAAAAAGATAATTCTATCTTTTAAAAGTCTAGAGTATATATCATACGTTCTCTCTCCACGATTAGTTTGTTCTACTACATAAGGTATTGTTGCCATAGCTAAAACCTCCTTTTTTTTGTTTAGGTCACAGCTTTACTTTAACTTTGCATTTTCTACTAAGAAATCAACAGTTTTTCTAATAGCAATCGTATTCTTTATATACTCAAAATTATCTGTTTCAAACATTTTCTTGATTGATTCAATATCTTGTTTTTGCATTTCAGCATACTTTTCAAACTCTGCATTTAAGTCATCTTCAGATGCTTCAATGTTCTCTAATTCTTTAACTTTTTCGATTACTAAATTAGTTTTAACTCTTGTCTTAGCATCTTCAGCCATTTGACCTCTTAAGTCTTCAACAGTTGAACCCGTTAATTCAAAGTATTTATCTAATTGTAGACCTTGGTATTGTAATTGCATGCCGAAATCTCTAACCATTTGATCAACTTCGCCTTCGATCATTCCTTGAGGGATTTCAACTTCTACTAATTCAGAAACAGCTTCGATAACTTTGTCTCTTTGTGCTGCTTTATCAGCATTCTCAGCTTGCTCTACCATAATTCTCTTAAGATCAGCTTTGTACTCTTCTAATGTATCAAACTCAGAAACATCTTTAGCGAACTCATCATCTAAAGCTGGTAATTCTTTTCTAGAAATAGAATTCACTTTTACTTTGAATACTACTGCTTGTCCAGCTAAATTTTCAGCTTGGTACTCTTCTGGGAAAGTTACATTAACATCTACATCATCGCCAACTTTAGCACCGATTAATGCTTCTTCAAATCCTGGAATAAATTGTCCTGCGCCAATAGTAAGGTCATGACCTTCTGCAGTACCACCTTCAAATTGCTCTTCACCTAAGAAACCAGCGTAATTGATGTTTGCAACATCTTTATCTACTACTGTACCCTCTTCTAAAGTTACAACACGACCATTTTGATCTTGAACTTTAGCAAGTTCTTCTTGAATTGCTTCATCAGTAACAGGATTTTCAATTTTATCTACTTCAATGCCTTTATAAGTAGCAAGTGTAATTTCAGGCTTAATATCAACGATTGCCTCTAAAACAACACCTGTTTCTGGATTAATATCTTTGATATCAACATCTGGTCTGTCTACAACTTCAAGCTTTAACTCATCAATAGCTTTAGGATAATGCTCATTTAATAGAATATTAACAGCTTCCTCATAGAATACACCTTCGCCATATTGCTTTTCAATAATGCTCTTTGGAGCTTTACCTTTTCTAAATCCTGGGATGTTGAATTTCTTTCTTTCATTCATGTAAGCATTTTTAATTGCTTTATTGAATCCTTCAGCATCAACTTTCATACCGATTGTAACCTTATTATTCTCTTTTTTTAGTAATTCATAATTCATTTTATGATCCTCCTAGTAATTTGTTTATATAAAACCCTTCAAGAATTGTAATCAATTCAAGACATGCTTATAGCAATTTTAATTCACTTATACATACTATATCATATAAGCCATTATGTAAATAGGTTTTATG
>JABXKX010000230.1 GCA_013619035.1 Peptostreptococcaceae bacterium | reverse complement strand
CCAAAGAAACAATGACACCTCCAATAAAACTATATATCAGTATTTTCACCAAGTTATCAAGAGTTTCAAATACCAATGTAACATCTTTAATTACAACATATGAACCTAAAAGTTGAGTGTCTATTAATATTGGCATCTTGGCAATTAAATAATGACTTGATGTCACCGAGTCAACCTCTACAACCGTTGGCGTCTCCAAAGCATTAATGGCAGCACTTTTTAAAATCAACTCCTCAAAAATATTTTGATCTTCCACTTTCCGCTGAACCATTTGCTCCTCATTGTCATAGATCATATAATAGGGAAACGACTCTAAAATTTTAGGAATCAGCAAATCTTTTGTATCAGGTAATTTGACCTCGGGGGGTTCTGACTCCTCTATCTCAGGTTCTGTTACAGAGTCTTCCTCTAATTCATTATCATCCGAAGGCTCATTTATGTCATCGTTATCGGAAGGCTCATCTATATCATCATTTGAATTATCATCAACCTTTTTGGTATCATCAATCTCATCGATTTCATCAGCCTCATCACTCTCATCAGTCTCATCGATTTCATCTACCTCATCTACCTCATCTACCTCATCAGTCTCATCAGCCTCATCGTCATTCAAACTATTATTATCATAGTATGTAAGCAAAATGGATTGAGGTGAAATAGAACTATCCAAAGTTTCAGATGGCTCAGTTTCATACAACCATTCGGAACTTTGGATACTTTCTAACATAAATTTGATTTCACTTGCTATCTGATAATTGTTATAGTTTACCATCAAAAAATATATACTCATATTGGTTGCAATTAAAATACCTATTAAAATAATGGTATAATATACAGTCATTTTAAATTGCAACTTTTTAAACATATTAAACCTCCACTTTGTACCCAATGCCTCTTACTGTGAGAATCACTTTATCCTTTATTACTTTTCCTAACTTTTTCCTAAGCAATCGAATAAATGCATCCAAATTATTTTGGCTTATTTCTTGATCTAATCCCCATACTCTATCAATGATTAACTCTCTAGTCACGACTTGATGATTGTTTTCTAATAACAAACTAAACAACTGAAATTCTCTATTAGACAATGCCAGATCCACATGGTTTACAGAAACGCTTTTATGACGACGATCTAATCTAAAAGGACCAATAACGACACTATCATCGAGTATTCTATTCGTACTCCTTCTAGCCAAGGCATGCACTCTTGCCAACAATTCTCTGTATTCAAAAGGTTTAACCAAATAATCATCTGCACCTAATTCAAGACCTTCTATTTTATCATCGATGGTATCCTTTGCTGTTAACATGAGAATACCACCTTGATACTTTTCTAATCTTAATGCTTCTAGTACTTCTACACCTGATTTATTTGGCATCATCCAATCTAATATAACAACATCATATTGGTTCATCTCAGTATAAATGAGCGCTTCGACTCCATCTTTTGCATGATCAATCTGATAACCATCTTTTCTGAACAAATGGATTAATAGTTCAGCAATTTTTTCATCATCTTCAGCTAGTAAAATTAGCATTTACATTCTCCTATCAATCATCGTCTTCGTCATCATCGTCGTCATCATCGTCTTCGTCATCATCGTCTTCGTCATCATCGTCTTCGTCATCATCGTCATCATCGTCTTCGTCATCATCATCGTCTTCGTCATCATCATCGTCTTCGTCATCATTAAATATAGAAGTTGAAGGCAAACCAGGCGCTGTAGTAGGTACACTTATATCCATTGGATCTCCTAGGTTGCCAACTATCTTTAATTGACTAAGTAATGAGTCTAAGTGAGGAGATGAAGCAAACTCTGAAGTTACATCTCTTCCTGCATGAATCCCTTTATGAATACCATCACGCCATACACCGATTTCGGTCACATCATAAATAATACCGTTTACAGCAATGTATGCTGGATTTCCATTCTTTGCATTGTAGTTAGAAAGAACCTCCAATGTCCATGTGTTAGAAATGATACTTTTTGTAGTTGTTACAGGCAAAGGAGTTGTTTCAACCGTTGTGACTTCATTTAAATTTCCGACAATTCTTGCACGGTCTAAAATAGCTTGACTATGAGGTGAGCCTTCAAATGCAGTCGTTACATCTTTTCCTGCTTGAATGCCCTTATGCGATCCCCCTGCCCAAGAATCCAAATCTGTCACATCGTATATCACACCTTTTACTGCAATATATGCAGGATTTCCATTCATACCGTTATAGTTAGATAGAAGCTCAAGTGTCCACGTGTCAGATGAAGTACTTTGAGTTGAGGTTACAAATTGTGAAGGTGTTGTCTCTACTGTTGTAGTCTCTTCGATCAATCGTCCTATTACTCTCGCACTTTCTAAAATAGCTTGACTATGTGGTGAGCCTTCAAATGCAGTCGTTACATCTTTTCCCGCTTGAATGCCTTTATGTGATCCACCTGCCCAAGAACCCAAATCTGTCACATCGTATATCACACCTTTTACTGCAATGTATGCTGGGTTACCATTCATACCATTATAATTTGATAGAGTTTCTACCGTCCATGTTTCAGATGTTTTGTTTTGAGATGTTGGTGTTAATTGTACCGCCACCTCTGTATTCGTTTCTAAAACAGACTTATTTTTTGCAAGGTCTCTCATTTCGCCTATTATGATTGCTCGGGCTAAAATTTCTTGACTATGAGGCGATGATAGAAAAGCAGCTGTTACCTCAGATCCTGCTTGTATCCCCTGATGTGAGCCACCTTCCCACGAACTGAGTCCACTCACATCATAAACAATGCCTTCAACAGAAATATAAGCTGGATTGCCATTCATACCATTATAATTTGATAACTTCTCTTCGGTCCATGTACCAGAAACATTGTTTTCTACTGGGCTAATTGCTTCATTATTGGTTAGTGTAGGATTTGATTCTAAAGGAACTTCTACATTAGAATCATTCTTATTAATCACCATTTCATCCAATGATTCTACTAAATCACCTACAATTATTGTTTTTTCAAGAATCGACTTAAAATGAGGCGACTGTGAAAATGCTTCAGTTAAATCCTGACCTGCCTGTAATCCCTCGTGAACGCCATTTTCCCAAGATGCTAAATGAGTCATATCGTAGACAATCCCATCAATAGCAACATAAGCAGCTTTACCATTCATACCGTTATAAATCGCCAACTCCTCTTCAGAAAATGTAGGGAGCATCACTGAATTTACAGGTTCCATTACAATTGTTTGACTTTGAGTATTTTTATCAAATATCCTACCGCCATAAGTTGCAGTATAGGCAACTTGATAAATAATAAAGAACATTAAACTAATACTCATAATACTTAAAACTATTTTAACACCAACTTTGTCTTTCATAAGTCTATCCACCTTTCAATAACATGTTTTGTTTATGAACACAGTATATCGGGTGAAACTGAAAACAAAATGAAAGACATGATGATTAAAAGTCCTTATTAAATTTATACCGTAAATTTCTCGTAATAAACCTGTTTTCTAGGAATGCCAAGTATCTGTAAATGATTCAATACAGAACTCATGAAGTTTGGTGAACCACAAATATAATAACCTGTATGCGCATCTATAAAAGTCGTTTGTACTAAAATCTCTTTTAAAACATCCAAATCTAAACGACCTTTTCTCCCAGTCCACTGATCATCTTTTGATACAATTGGAATAAACTTAAAATGACTCATGTTCTGTTCTAACTCTGTGAATGTTTTATATCTTAGAAAGTCCTGTTTTGCCTTAACAGCCCATATTAGAATGACATGTCTATTCTCATCTATAGTTTCTATGTGTTTAATCATACTCATCAAGGGTGTTATACCAATCCCACCCGCTATAAAGACTGTTGATTTTTCTTGAATGGCATTCAGATAACTAAAGTTACCAAAAGGACCTTCTACCCTCACTTCATCCCCTACCATAGTATGACTGAGATGATGTGTAAAATCACCTAACGCTTTTACAGTAATCGTCAGTTTGGATTTTTCAGTTGGAGATGACGAGATTGAAAAAGGATGTTCTTCAGCTGGAATGTTTTTGGAAATGAAAGTAAAATAGCCAAATTGACCGGGTTTGAAATTAAATGCGAATAACGATTTTGGCTTCATTTCTATTGAGATAACGCCATTCGCTTCATGATGGATTGCTGAAACTGTAT
>JABXKX010000024.1 GCA_013619035.1 Peptostreptococcaceae bacterium | reverse complement strand
ATACTGATAATAACCAATATAATTTGCAAACTTATAAACACTATATTTAAAAACTGCGCTTCAGTATAATACCGACCATCACCCATAATGTCTCCTTTATCTCCTTTATTATATCTTAGCCGAGGGTCACTTTAAAGTGATACGAGTCATTATCTAAATATCTTTTGACAATTGAATAAATAAAAAACTTATATTATAATAAGTAAAAATACTTAGGAGGTCTAATGAAATATCTAATAATAGGTTCAGGTGGTACGGGTGGTAGTATTGGTGCCATGTTAACACTCAATAAAGAAGATGTGACATTTATATCTAGAGGTGACAACTTAGAAATTCTAAAAAAAGATGGTCTTCACTATCATTCCGGCATCAAAGGTAATCAAAATATACCTATCAAGGTCTGTTCTGAAGATGAATACAACGATCACCCAGATGTTATTTTTGTTTGTGTTAAAGGGTATTCCATCTCAAGTGTCATACCCATTCTTAAAAAAGTAACTCTAGAACATACCCTCATTATACCTATAATGAATGGTTATAATATGAGCGAAAAATTTTCTAGTCAACTTACAATTGGTCACGTGCTCGAAGGGTGTATCTATATTTCAGCTTTTGTTGAAAAGCCTGGAACAATTGTACAACTAGGGCCACTTTTTAAAGTTGTTTTTGGTAAAAAAACCTCACAACTCATCGATGATAATAAACTGACTCAAATAAAAGATGCTCTAAGTACTTCAGGTATAGATACTTACTTATCAGATGATATACAAAGAGACACCTTTAAAAAATATACATTTATTTCAGCGTATGCGACGTGTGGCGCCTATTATGATATAGAAGCTAAAGAGATGCAAGATGATACTACCTCTAGAAAAACATTTATCAAGCTATGCGAAGAAATAAGTTTACTCGGTCGTACACTTGATATTAATTTAGACGTTGATATTGTAACAGCTAACCTTAAAGTGTTGTCTTCTTTAACGCCAGATACAACAGCTTCTATGCAAAAAGATATGAAGGCAGGAAGAAAAACTGAAATTGAGGGTCTTGTGTTTGAAGTTGTTAAACTCGCAAAACACCATGATATTTCACTACCAACTTACAAAAAAATTGCTGCTCATTTTGGATATAACAAATAAACTATATCAAGAGTTTCTAGACGTGTTACAACAATCAATAACAAAACAATGCCCACTCAGCGAGTGGGCATTTACTATTTTACATCTCTTACTGCTAATACAAAATTATAAACATATCGAATATCACCTTGAGGTCCGAAATACTGAGGATAACTTGACTCATCACCTGACTTCGGATCACTTCTCACAGCACCAGCTCCATGGACATCCACCACGGCATTTTTCATTTCACCTTGAGCTTCACCAAGAGCCACGTAAGCTGCACTTGATGCGGTATTGATACCATCTTGGTGGGTTGTACCCGTCCAATAGAATCCATAATTTATATCACCATTTGGATCAGTGATCGGTGTTAAAACAAATAGGTCATCTATTGCTGGACTTGAAGTGGTTTGAACACTCTTTGAATAGTCCACAATACTTTGAAGTTCTTTCGCATTTGGCAAACGCCAATCTGAATAACCCGCTAATTCAAGGTTTTCCGCATAATCAAGTGATTCTTCCCAATCTCGAGTTTGACCATCATCAGCCATTTGCCACATCAATCCAGTGGCGGTATCTGTTAGTGTGCCGTCGTAATTATCAACAAATACGTTTTCGCCATATGCTTCATTGCCCCTTACTAACCTGAAATACATTTCATTATCGGTTCTTGTTCTAGGATTTACAGCTCCATACCCTTTTATTCTACCATCTATAAAATTAACACCAAATATTGTTTCATCACCCTTCATCGTTTGACCAACATAATGTGTACTAGACCAGACTTGAGCATCAATTTCTCGTTCGCCAATACTGGTATCCCCTAATGGTTGGTCAAAATAATCTGTATCGATAAATAAGACTTTTGCAGACTCTCCCCCAGATTCTCCACTATATTGAATCAATGAGAACAATTCTTTAATACTAGGAATACGCCAATCATCGTAACCACCTAATCGGTTCTCATTAGCATAAGCCACCGCTTCATCATAAGTCATCTTTTCATCCATAGTTTGTTGCCACATCAAATCAGTTACTAAATCAGTTACGGTGCCATCATTGTTGTCTTGATAACTCGGATCATTGCCTGTATAATGTGCATCTTGACCATAATAGTCATCCCCTAAAGAAATAGAGGAAACGACTTCTAAATCCGTATAAAGTTTTGTTACACCAGTATCTACGATGGGATATGTTATTTCGCTTTGTGTTATATCATCATTCATACTGTTGATGGATACGGTCCTTGTAGTACCATCCCAATCAACGGTTGCACCAGTACTCTCAGCTATAAATCTAAGAGGGACCATAGTTCTGCCATCTTTAATTGAAGCAGGTACATCTATGGTTAACTCCTTATCGTTAACAAAGGCTTGAGTTGAATCTATTTTCAATAATATCTCTACGCCTTCTTTACTTGCAGTAACTTGCCTAGTCGCATCGTCCCAACTCACGGTCATATCAAGGGCATTAAAGACGTTAGCTACTGGCACCAATGTTCTGCCATCAACTATAATTGGATCTGTATCAAAAATGATTTCCTCTTGATTTAAAGTCACTGTAATATCGTCCTCAGCAAATACCAGTAAACAACTACTCAAACTGATTATAGCTACAAGCAGCAAACTAATTTTTTTCATAACACTCACCTTTCATTTCATCATCAATTTCTTAAAACCATTATCTCAGTTAAATGCCGTAAGACTATATGAATCTTATGTGAAATTATGTGATTTAGAGTGTTTTTGATTAACGATGTTGATCTATCATAATAGGATTACCATCTGGATCCAATATAATAAAATTCCCTGGGCCACTAGTATTGGCTTCTACTTCACAGATAAATGCTATCCCTTTTTCCTTAAAGTCTTCCTGTAGTTGTCTAATATCGACAAACGGATCACTTTCATTGCCATCCTTATCCCACCCAGGATTAAATGTTAAGATATTCTTTTCAAACATATCCTCAAATATACCGACTGTGCAATCTCCATTTTTAAGAATCAACCACTTTTGTGTTATATCTCCATAATAAATCTTAAATCCAATTTTTTCATAAAATGCTTTAGAGACATGAATGTCTTCTACTGTTAAACTCACTGAAAATCCACCTAAGTTCATACTAGCTCCTTTCATTTTTAATAATCTTCTATAACTGGTATACCCTTTTCTACTGATTATTAGCATTAAATTACAATCAAACATAAGAAATCGATAACGGTTTATTCATCGTTTGTATATTTATACAAAATATTCAATAAATATATTGACTTAAAAATTTCTTAGTTGTATAATCGTATACAATTATACGTTAGGAGGATTTACCATGAATTTAGCTTACAAAATACTAAACACGCATTTACTTGAAGGTCAACTAAAGGCCGGCGAAGAAGTTCTAATTAAAATTGACCAAACTTTAACTCAGGATACAACAGGCACAATGGTATATCTTCAGTTGGAAGCACTGGGTATTACAACACTTCAAACAGATTTATCTGTTGCTTACATCGATCACAATACCCTTCAACTGGGTTTTGAGAATGCTGATGACCATGAATTTATTAGAAGTATCGCTGAAAAATATGGCATTATTTATTCTAAACCAGGCAACGGTATTTGCCATCAAGTTCATCTTGAACAATATAGCAAACCGGGTTGTACGCTTTTAGGTTCAGACTCTCACACCCCTACAAGCGGTGGTATGGCAGCAATAGCCATCGGCTCGGGTGGCTTAGATGTTGCAGTTGCCATGGCAAAGGGATACTACTTTATGAAAGTACCAAAAGTATACAATGTATATTTAACCGGTTCACTAAAGAACAATACCAGTGCTAAAGATGTTATTTTAACCGTTCTAAAACATTTAACGGTTTCGGGTGGTGTAGGCCATATCATAGAATATACAGGTGATGGCGTCTGTAGTTTGTCCACAACGGACCGTGCAACCATTTGTAATATGGGCGCCGAACTAGGTGCAACAACTTCAGTGTTTCCTTCAGATGAACGTACAAAAGAGTATCTACGACAACAAGGTAGAGAAAATGATTACATCCCACTATCAGCGGATGAA
>JABXKX010000093.1 GCA_013619035.1 Peptostreptococcaceae bacterium | reverse complement strand
AATAATTCCGGTACCGATACCTTCAGTTATTGATAGATAAACCAAACTGCTCTTCATCTTTGCAACTCCAAGTACCGATTCTGCATATGCCGATACATTAGCTTCGTTTTCAATATAAATCGGCATTCCAAACTCATCTTCATATGAACTGAAATCTACATTTTTAATACCTAGATTAGGAGCTTCTTCCAATATTAATTTATGTTCATCAACAATTCCAGGCAAAGAAAATCCGATACCCAATATTTTTCCTCTATGTATGTTTTTTGCTAGAAGAATATTTATAATTCTATTATTTATATTTTTCATAATTTCATCAATATAAATGAGTCTTCTGCTATAATATTTGAGTACAAATTAGTTAAGATAATTCTCACTTTTCGTGGAGATATATCAACACCAAAAGACAATCTAGAATTTGGCTTAAAACGTATTATTGCTGGTTTTCTACCAACTGATGATGTCATTACGCCAGCCTCTTCTATAATACCTTCTAGAATCAACTCATTAATATTACTAATTACAGTCGGCATACTGACCCCTATGATCTTCGCAATTTCTTGCTTTGTAATTTCTTCTTTTTCATAAACTAAACTCAATATCTGAACTCGATTCGAAAGTTTTATTATTTCATGGTCTATTTTATTAATATTAATCACTTATTTACACCCCATAATCAAATTATCTGCTTTATTTAACCTATACTACAATAATACCTTAACCAGCAAAGAAATTATATAAAATCAGAATATTTTAAAAGTTTGCTTTTACCCCTTTAATGCACCTGCCATCATACCTTTTGTCATCTTATCCTGACCAAATAAATAGACAACAATCATAGGTAAAGTAGTTAACGTTAACACTGCCATGATCATTGGGGTATTTGAAGCATATTGACCTTGATACTCCCAAATGGCTAAAGGAAGTGTTCTATTCTGTTGGCTTGATGTTAAAACTAAAGCAAAACTAAACTCATTCCACAAAATTACAGAGTTATAAATTGCCAAAGTTGAAATACCCGGTTTTGATAATGGTAAAATAACTTTCCAAAATATCTTTTTTGTACTGCACCCGTCAATTCTTGCTGCCTCTTCTAATTCCTTTGGAATAGTTCTCATGAATTCGGTCAAAATAAAGACCGACAGCGGAATACTCATCGCAACGTAAGGACCAACAAGTGCAAATACACTATCATATAATCCGATTTTATTTACTAACAAGTATATTGGAATAAGAGTGACATGCATTGGAACTGCCATTCCAGCCAGAATTAGGAGCAGTATATATTTGTTAAATTTAAATTTAAATCTTGATAATACATAAGCTGCCATCGAACTAATCAGAATAATCAAAATTACCGAAATAGAGACAACTAGAATGCTATTTCTGAAATATATGAAGAAATCCCCAGAAAGCACTTCTGCAAAATTTGAAAACTTAAAAATTTTCGGTAAAGACCAGATTGGATTAGTAAGTGTCTCAAATTGATCTTTTAATCCAGTATTTATTACAAAAAGAAAAGGCACACCTGAAACAATAAGCCAAAGTATTGCAAATATTAGAACCGTTCCTTTACCAAAACTAAATTTCATCTTTTTTTTCATGGTTTAATTCTCCTCTTTCGTACGAGTAATATATGTAGTCAATACAGCTATAGAAACTACAATTACAAATAACGCAACAGCTATTGTACTACCATATCCCATTTTGTATTTAGTAAAGGCATTCTTATACATATACGTAGCCATTAGCTCAGTAGAATGTGTAGGTCCTCCACCTGTCATTACATAAATTAAATCAAAATATTTCAAGGATCCAATAAGAGAGAGTATCGCTGCAGTCCTAATGGGTTCTTTCAACTGTGGAAGTAATACTTTATAAAAATATTGCCATTCAGTTGCTCCATCTATAGTAGCTGCTTCATAAAGTTCTGGTGGTACTCCTGATATTGCTGCCAAAAAGTAAATCATATAAAACGGAATAAACTGCCAACAGATTACTCCAATAACCGATGCCAAAGCAAATTTAGGATCTCCTAACCAGCTTTTTGCGAGATGCTCCAAACCGAGTGAATTAAAGAACGTATTAATAACACCAAACTGTGGATCATAAATATATTTGAACAAGATACCTATTGCTACAGAAGACATAAGCATCGGAAAAAAATATACGGTTTTGAAAAAAGTGAATTTTACGCCTCCCTTGTTAAGAAGAACGGCTAATCCTAAGCCTATGGAAATCTGAATCAGAATTGAAAATATGACAATTTTAAAGTTATTCAGTATAGCTGAAAAGAAAATCTTATCATGTAATAGTTTCTCCCAATTTGAAAATCCAACAAATGTTTTAACCGGATCAATACCATTCCATTTTACAAAGCTAAGATATACTGAATTCATGATTGGATAAATAATAAATATGCTAATCAATATCAATACCGGAAGAATAAATAGTACAATGGTCCTTTTTTCTTCTCTTTTAGACGCCTCTAAGGTGCTAACACTAAAGGGATTTGCTTTTATGGCCATTTTATCTTTCAATCTAGAAGCTCTTAAGCTTTTAAGATATGAGGTGTTTGTTTTTGTTGTCACTTTAAGTAAACCTCCTTGATTTTTGTTTATTCAATTTTTTGTAGCTATAAACGACTTCTGATAGCTACGATTACTTTATAAGCAGCTTCTACTCTTTATCAAAAGCATTATAAACAGGATGTTGGGTTGTAGGGGATGGGATACAAAACCCAACATCCTATTATTTGCTGAATGGAAATCTAATTGTTACTCTTCATAATACTCTTTTACTGCATCTTCCATTGCTTTAGCAGCTTCTTCTGGAGTCATTACAAGTCCGAAGATTGCTTGACTTGTCTCTTTATGAACTTCTGCCAATTCTGGTGGTAAATATTGGTCATACCATTGTTGAACTGATTTAGCTTCTGCAACAATATCTAAAACACCTTGAAGGTATGGATCTTCCGTAGTAAATCCTTTAATAGGTGGAATCAATCCTAATTCCGCTCTTTTTTCAACTGCTATATCATCAATTAAGAATTGTATAAACCTAAATGCTTCGTCTTTATTCTCACACTCTTCAGAAACATGGTAAAACATATTACCTATACTACCAATAACATTGTTTGGATCTCCTTTTCCACCTTCAACTTCAGGGAAAAGGAAATAACCTAAATTATTCTCAAAGAAATCTGGATTTTCTCTCTTAATAGTTGAAAGATACCATGTACCCATAACTTCCATTGCTGCTTTTCCTGAGTAAAGCAATGCACGTGATTGCCCAGTGTCATAATCTAGACCATTGAAACCTTCATTAAAATAGCCTTTTTCTACCATTTCCTGTATTTTTTCACCGGTCTTTATGTATGCGGGATCTTCAAAAGTTCCACCAGTTCTATTGGCAGCATCTTTAAAGGTGTCCGGACCACCGATGCGATCAGCCAAGTACATATAAGTTAACGAACCGGTCCATTGAGTTTTATTAGCTAATGCAAATGGAATTATGTCATTGGATTTCAAAGTCTCTGCAACTTCAAGGAGTTCAGTGTATGTTTCAGGAACCTCGATATTCAATTCAGAGAATATTTCTTTATTATAGAATACAACAGCAACAGAAACATTATCTTCTGGAACCCCCCAATACTGCCCTTCAATATCCATCATACTCATTGCAGCATCTAAAAATCGATCTTTATAGTTATCTTTATTCATCAGATCTGTTATATCTGCAACTTTTCCAGCCTTAACATATTCATAAAGAGGACCTCCAGCCCAAGTTTGGAAAATATCAGGCATATTACTTGATCCCATAGAAACTTTCAATTTTGTTTTATATGGATCATTCTGGAATGCTTGCATCTTTACTTCAACGTCAGGATTCTCAGCCATAAAACGATCTGCCGAGTCTTGAACTACAAGTTGTAGGTCTTTATTTGTATCACTGTGCCAAAAAATAATTTCCTTTTTTTGTGTTTTTTTTGCTTCAGCTTGTTTAGGATCCGCTTCTTCAATAGACCCACTTTTTTGACATCCAAACAAAGATACACTTAATACCAAAGTAAGTATTAATATGAATATTGTACCTTTTAATAATTTTTTTTGCATTTCAATCATCTCCTCTACTAAATATTTCATACTACTTATTTTGTGAATATTCCTCTTACCTATTATTCCACTCAATTCTCCT
>JABXKX010000046.1 GCA_013619035.1 Peptostreptococcaceae bacterium | reverse complement strand
TAATATTGCTGTTAAATATGATGCTAATATAATTGTTGCTGGCATCATCATGATCATATAAGTTTTATACTCTGAAAGCGTCGCAAAAATTTCATTGAGTTCAGTTGCACTGAAAGTATTCATGGTTTCGTAAAATGATCTTACTTGTACAATTGATTGATCAAACATCACAGTCAGTTCATTTAAAATATCAATATTAAATACCATATTCAAACTGTACAAGAAAGCTATAAATCCAAATACCATACCCATACCACTAATAAAAATGGTTTCACTGGTTTTCTTATCTTTATGTAAACAATACCCCTGTAGAATACTCAGTGGTAATACAACAAATCCAATCATAAGTGCATAGGTTGGATCAAACATCATCAATATCAAAAGTACTGCAAGTGATGCTAAAAGTTGCACCTTAATATCTGTTTTAAATCCTAATATTACAATCGGTACACCAATTATAAACAATGCGAATTGAAAGAACGGTAATATGTAAAGGATTATGCCAAGTGTAACAGCCAAAGCAACCATAATTGCAGCCGTTGTTAACGTCTTTGTATTTTTCATGAAGCACCTCTTCCAAAGCTAATTATAACCTATTATTGCCCATTTTACTACTCATAGCAATTAGGTACAAGGAATTTAGAAAGTATTAATATTCATTTTATAATAAGAAAAGGTTAGCTCAAAGAGCCAACCCTTATTTCGTGAAATTTACAAATGACTGTATCACTTTTCTAACATCTTCTTCTTTAACATTACCATTTTCATCAGATGTTAAAATACATGATTCTGCATTGTTTTCTAAAATTGCTAAACCGACTTTATTTACCGATGATCTAATTGCTGCTATCTGAATTAATATTTCATCACACGGCTTTTCATCTTCTACCATCTTTTCAATGCCAGCAATATGACCTTTGATTGTTTTCAGTCGATTAATTATTTTTTTTCTTGGTTCTGATATCATTTTCCACCACTTTCTATCGTACATATTGTACTTTACCATATATGCCTGACTTTTAAAATATTAATTACCCAATTTCTCTAGGATTGTATCAATATCTTCAGGTCCTCTGATAATCTGATCAAGGAGATGATCAGAGTTAAGATAGAATGCTGTAGGGACGCCAACTATTTGATAATTCTTAGCGAAATCACCTTCTGTGTCGTAATAACTGATTGATTCCAAGCCTTCATCTTTGATAAGTTCAGCGGCTCTATCTTTTTTATCCATTGAAGATAAATGGATTAACATTATTTTTGTATCTGTTGAGTCATAAACCTTATGAATCTGCTGGATTTCAGCAATACAGGTCTCTCATGTTGTTGACCAAGCCAAAATATAGATGGCTTGATCTTCAAAATCACTAAGCTTTACTGTTTTACCTTCAGAATCCTCTACACTAAAATCATAAGCCAAATCACCGATTTGATTACCTGCTTCACAACTGACTAGTAATAGAATCATGAGTAATAGCAACACTTTTTTCATCATTATATAAATAAGTTGATGTCGGACTCTTCACCTTCAGATAAGTAAGTTGCAACACCACCAAGTTCTACACCATCGATTAGTTCATCTTTGTGAACACCCATTAAGTCCATAGACATATTACATGCAATAATATTAACACCTGCTTCTATGGCTTGTTCAATCATCATCTCCAATGAATCCACATTGTATTCATCCATAAGACCTCTGATCATTTTTGTTCCAATACCACCCATATGCATTTTAGAAAGTGTCAGTTGTTTACTACCTCTTGGTAACATTCTTGAAAACATTTTTGATATAAAGTTCTTCTTAACCTTAACTTTATCATGCTTCTTAATAACATTTAAACCCCAGAAAGTAAAGAACATCGTTACTTTTCTACCCATTGCAGCAGCACCATTGGCAATGATAAATGATGCAATGGCACGATCTAAGTCATCACTAAAAACGACCATAGATTTATTATTACCAGCGCTAATAGGCGCATTTTGTACTGGGCCACCTTTTAATATTTTTGCATAGAATGCATCACCATTAAAACCAGAATCTAAAACTTCATTACCCATACTATGAGCCCATTTTCTAATATCCGATTTAAAGCCAGGATCTGTTGCAGTTACATTTAATACATCACCAGCTTGCATAGGTTCCATTGATTTAAAAACTTCTCTTATTGGACCAGGGCAACTTAATCCACAAGCATTTAGTGATACTTCATTCGTTATTTGCCTGGGTTTTTCTCCTAACTCCTTTTGTACATCTGCATCACACACATCATTACAACATATTGAACCTGTACAATGAGTATCTTCCTCATCATTACACACAACACAATTGTATGTCGAAAAACCACCTGTTAAGTTGTGAACATCTTTAAAACCATTTTCTTTTAATATTCTAAGTGCGATATACCCTCTGATTCCAACAGCACAATATACTACAATTTTCTTGTCTTTATCTAATTCATTCATTCTTTCTCTTAAATCATCTACAGAAATATTGATTGAACCATTTATTTTTCCTAAGTTTACTTCTTCGGCAGATCTAACATCTAATAAAATTGCACCCTTTTCTACTAAAGAGTCTATCTCATGCCAATTTACCATCGGGCACACACCTGTTAACATGTTCTCTGCAGCAAAACCAACCATGTTTTCTGGAGCTTTCGCTGATGAGAATGGTGGTGCATATGCTAATTCTAAATCTTTTAAATCATAAACTGTACCATTAAATCTCATAGCAGTAGCTATAACATCAATACGTTTATCAACACCTCTGTATCCAACGATTTGGGCACCTAATATTTTGCCTTCTAAATCAAAAATCGTTTTGAAGGTCATTGGGAATGCTCCTGGATAATAACCGGCATTTGATTTTGGATGAATAATCAATGTTTCATAATCTTTATGAAGTGTTTTACCAGCTCTGATCAAATCTTTTTCATTTAAACCTGTGTTTGCTACTGTAATATCAAACACCTTTGCAATTGAAGTACCTTGCGTGCCTTTATAAGCAACTTTTTTACCCACAATATTATCAGCTACGATTCTACCTTGTTTATTAGCAGGTCCTGCTAAAGGAATCATCGCTTGCTCTTTTGTCATGAAATGTTCTATTTCAACTGCATCACCTAGAGCATAAATATTAGCATCACTTGTTAACATATATTTGTCAACAATAATACCACCTCTAGCATTCAGTTTTAAATCTGCTTCTTTTGCTAATTTACTTTGAGCCTTAACACCGATTGATAAAATCACCATATCTACTACTAGCTCAGTACCACTATTTAAAACAATTTTAGTTTGAGAGCCTACTTCCTCAAAGTAATTAACCCCATCAGAAAGAATCAGATTCACATTTTTCTCTCTCATATGTGCATGAATACCTTGTGCCATATCAAAGTCGACTGGCGCCATAACCTGATTAGCCATTTCTACTAAACTTACTTCTAATTTTAAATCATGTAAGTTCTCAGCCATCTCGATTCCAATAAAGCCACCACCAATAACTGCCGCTTTTTTAATGTTCTTGTTTTGAATATGATTAATGATCTTATCCATATCATCCATATTCCAAAGTACATGAATATTTTCAGATTCAATACCTTTGATTGGTGGTTGGATTGGTGTTGAACCTGGAGATAATACCAGAGTATCATAGAATTCTTTATATACTTTATTTGTTTCTAAGTTCTTCACTTCAACAAACTTGTTTTCTTTGTCGATTGATAAAACTTCATTCAATACACGTACATCTACGTTAAATCTTTGGTTAAATGATTCTGGCGTTTGTAATAATAAATTATCTCTTTCTTGGATACTACCACCGATATGATATGGTAAACCACAGTTTGCAAAAGATATATATCTACCTTTCTCAAGCATTACAATTTCAACGTTTTCATCATTTCTTCTTAATCGTGCTGCTGTACTAGCGCCACCTGCAACGCCACCAATAATAACAATTTTCTTATTCATATATGCCTCCATAACCCCTCCCTGCAGGGGTGTGTTTTTTCTTATCATACAATATTTTCTGCATTGCGTCAAATATTTCACAAGAATTTGTGAATTTTTTTTCTAAGATTCTTATCCGAGGATTGAAAAATGCTTCAGAAATAAAAAAGGTTAACAGACTTTTATGCCTGATAACCTTTATATATCTATTTTTTTGCCCATGGCCATTGATGCCCATCAACCGCAAA
>JABXKX010000287.1 GCA_013619035.1 Peptostreptococcaceae bacterium | reverse complement strand
ATCTGTAATCTTATCAAATGTATCTAACTCTTTTGTTGAATGTGATAAATCTTTTTGCAACTTGTTCTCAGTTCCTTCAAATACGGCTACTTTTGTTGATGTCGAACCCGGATTGATGGCTAATATGTATGATCTCATATATCCTCCCTATTCTTTAATATTATGTTTATTAAGTTTATAATATAGATTTCTTATTGAAATCTCTAACGTTGCTGCAGTTTTCACTTTATTACCATCATGTTGTTTCAAAATCACTTCGATGTATTCTTTTTCATAGGCATCCATTTTTTCTTGTAATGGTGTCTTTGTGACATTCTTTTTAATCGGTGTATATTCTTTCGATTCCGTTGCCATTTGATCTACAATCGGCAAATTCATCTTTGTGATGATTCTTTCATTAAATCGCATATGAATCATAGTCCGTGCAATATAATTTTCCAATTCTCTGATATTACCCGGCCAATCATATTGGGTGATAATGTATAATGCTTCATCACTGATATCTTGTATGCTTCTACCAAAACCTTGATTCTGCTTCTGTATGATACTGATGAGCAATTCTTTTATATCATCTTTATGTTCTCTTAAAGCTGGTGTTTGAATCGGAATAACATTTAATCTATAATATAAATCTTTTCTAAAAGTTTTATCCTCTATCGCTTTTTCCAAATTGATATTTGTTGCTGCAATAACTCTTACATCAACTGGAACCACTTTAGAATCACCAACTCTTACAATCTCTTTTTCCTGTAAAACACGCAATAGTTTGGCTTGAGTGGCTAAACTGATTTCACCAATTTCATCTAAAAAAATGGTGCCTCCATCAGCCATTTCGAAATAACCAGCTTTACCTGATTTTAAGGCACCGGTAAATGCCCCTCCAGAATAACCGAATAATTCACTTTCTAGAATACCTTCACTAATAGCCATACAGTTTACTCTTACAAATTTAGAATGTTTACGACTACTCGCATTATGTATGGCATGAGCAAATAATTCTTTTCCAGTCCCAGATTCCCCTTGAAGAAGAACCGTTGCAGGAGTCACAGCAGCTAATTTTGCTTTTTCAATTGCATTTAAGACCACCGGATTCTGACCTTTTATGTCTTCAAAAGTATATTTTGCTTCTAGATTTCGTATAATTTGTTTTGCTTTATCAAGTTCTTTTGACAATCGTCTTGTCTCGGTAAAATCTTGTAGTACAGCAACACTGCCTTTTAGTTCACCATTTGATAAAATAGGTGCTGCACTCACGTAAACGTCCCGTCTACTCAAACCGACATTGAATTTTATACCCGTTACGGGTTTCTTTTTTTCAAGTACTTCTAAATGAATACTTTCTTCATTATCACCAAGGTCAACCGTACAATTTTTACCGACAATATCTTCCTCATAATAGCCTGTCAATTTTGAGTAAGCTGGATTTATTAATAATCCTATACCATTTTCATCAACAACAGAAATAGCATCTTGTGTTGAATTAATAATAGCTTGTAACATGGATTGAACTTGTTTAAGATTCGTTACTTTTTCAGCTAGTTTTGTTATTTCATCAATATCTCGAAATACTGCTATCGCTCCAATCACTTTACCATCAAGGTCTATAACAGGCATTCTATTGGTAATGATATTAATCTTACCAAGCTGCTGTTTTTGATTCAGTTCAGCTGCTCCAGTTGATAAAACATGTGGTAAACGTGTCGTTTCAATAATATCAACAATCTTCTTGCCAATCACATCTTTTGACCTGAATTCTGTCAATTTTTCCGCTGCACGATTGTACAATGTTATTACACCATTTATATCCACAGCAATCATTGCATCATGTGTTGAATCTAAGATAAGTTCTAGTTCTCTTTTCATAGGCCACCACTTTCTTATCCATATTGTATCATTTATATGATACACTTCCAAGATTTTTTTAGTTCTTCAACAAAAATTTTAAATGCCAAAAACAAAGTTTTAGGCATTTTTTTACTAATTATCATTTGATTAATCTGTTTCTTGGGAATCTTCTAATGCTGAATCATCTATCGCATCTATATCAATAACCTCAATATCAATATTACTTGGAATAATTTCTATTCCAGTAAACTCATTGTGTTGATTTAATAAAACTTCAGCGTTGATGATGCCTGAATCAAAATCTTCAGCATCAATATATAAGGTTAAATCATTTTTAGTTAAACTGTTTGCGATACTTTCAAATGCAGTAATTCTAAGTAAAACAACACCTTCAAGTTCATTCATATTGGTTCTTAAATTACTGGCTTTATTTAAGAAAGTAATATCCGAATACTCATATGTAAACTCAGTTGTTATAATTTCTTCTATTGTTACAGATACTTTTACTTCATCTAAGTATTGATTCATTTTTATATCATCAGGTACATTTAACTCAGTATATATTTCAAAAGAATCACTTACTCCTGATAAGTTAATATCTTTGGTTTCAATAAACTTTAACGCATTAATCGCTTCTCTTTGTCCTCTTACATTAACAACATCAGGTGATACAATAATTTCTGTTAAACCATATCCCTGCTTAACTTCACCTGTTGTGATTGGTTGTATGGCAATATCTGCAATCTTGGAAATAGGAATCTCCACAGAAATATAGTTGGTTTCAACTTCAACCCCTGTAACGGTTTCCCCATTCTTATCAATGGCTTCTACTGCAACATCTTTCGAAATTTCTGTTGTTGCATTATTAATGTTAATAATACCGCGAACACTATCTACAGCGCCTACAATAGATTCAGGACCTTTAACAAAAACTTGTTGCAGCGATAAAGTCATCGCCTCAGTCATATAGCCTTCTGGTACATTACCTTGTTTTATAATCTGAACATCAATTGGTTCTCTTATAATTTCATCAATATCCAAAGTAACTGAATCTCTAGATGTTTCTTCTATAAAGATATCTTCTACAGAAATCTTTTTCCCTAATAATACGGTTTGATCACCACTTGTAAGGTCACCTATATCTGCAGTAATCTCAATATCCGTTTTGGTTATTTTAATGACTTCGTTACGTCTACCTTTAAAAGTAACATCTACAACAAATTCACGTTCTCCCATAATTTCAAAGTTCTTAGATTTTAATTCCTCTACACCGATCAGTTGAACCGGTATATCCTCTAATTGCCTTATCATCTCAGGATTCACTTGATCCATAACAAATATCCAAAATACAATTGCAAATACAATAGAGAGAATTTTGGGAGCTGTATTTCTTGAAAATTTACTATTGCTGTAAATCTCCCTTATCTTTTTTAGCATTCATATTCCTCCATCTTCCTACAATTGAACTTTTTTCTTCTGCAATAAAATTCTCAATAAGAATTTTTCTCAAATCCTTTGTATCTAAAAATCTATTGAGTTGACCATCTAAAGCAACTGATATCGCACCGGTTTCTTCTGATACAACAATTACTAAAGCATCTGAATTCTCAATCATACCAAGTGCTGCTCTATGCCTTGTACCCAAATCTCTACTTAAATCAGTTTTAATAGAAAGTGGTAAAAAACAACCTGCTGCCATCAATTTTTCTTTTTTTATGAGTACTGCACCATCATGAAGTGGTGCATTATGTTCAAATATATTGGTAATTAATAAAGAACTAATTTTGCCTTCTATTAACGTACCAGTCTCTACGATTTCATTTAATCCTGTATCTCTTTCCATAACAATTAACGCACCTGTTTTAGTACGCGAAAGAGTCGAAACTGCTGTCACAATTTCATCTATATTTCGTCTTAATTCTTCTCTAATGATTTCTGATATTGAAACAGACAACCATCTGGTTCTACCAATATACTCTAGTGCTCTTCTCAGTTCTGGTTGGAACACAACCAATAATGCTATCACACCAACTGTTAGAGTGTTTTCTAAAATATATTGAACCATGTGAAGTTGTAACCATTTGCTCACATTAAAAACAGCCAACAATACTATCAAACCTTTAATCAGCTGTTCTGCACGTGTTTCTCTTATAAGCATCAGTAATTTGTAAAAAATAACTGCTACAATAACAATATCAAATAAATCAATGATCCGAAAATTCATGAATAATTTCATGACGTTTTCCATAATATCACCTCGTTCAAAACTCTTATAAAAACATTATAGCATTTATACAAATTAAGACTACACTAATATGTGATTTCAGACAAAAATAATATGATTGTAATATTACAATCATATTATAG
>JABXKX010000321.1 GCA_013619035.1 Peptostreptococcaceae bacterium | reverse complement strand
TTCTCATACTGTCGGTTATATCGATATACTCAAATTCAATGTCATTTAAAGAAAGAAACTCTTTCAATTTAGGACACGCTGGTCAATGTTTACTCCCGTAACATTTTATCTCTCTCATATAGCCTCCAAATTCATTTTCTATAATATAATTCTTTGCCTATCTTAGGTAAGGTTTTGGTTTAACATCTGCTGGTATAGGTGACGTATATACTTCTCCATTTAATCTTTCTTTAAGTTCTGCTTTTGCAGTATCAATAATTTCATGATTATGAAGAATAGAAACCGCAGTCCCAGCCATAATCTTACTGGCATGAACTAACCCTTTATGAGCAATAGACGATTTCCCTTGTGCAACCATTTGCCAGCTGTGTGCTGGTGTATTTTGAGAATAACATGCTGTCATACATTGTACAGTTGGTACAATCCACGATACATCCCCTACATCACTCGATCCTGGCATAACAACTTTAGTTTCGAAATACGGTATAAATTTCTCGAAAAGTGGTTTAGTAAATTCTAACTTCAAATCAGCGTTCAGTCCTTGTCCAAACAATCCCATCATCGCCTGATTACCTTTTCTTTCTGCTTCAGAAAGTGTTTCGCAGTAATTCGCTGCATATATATTTTCTTTTTCTGAAAATGATAACGGTGGCAAACTCGATCCAACATCACTCATGATTTCACTCAAAGTATTATTGGGTACAATATTTGAACAAGCTTTATCAAATACAATTTCAACTTCTGTTTCACTCATCATAGCTGCACCTTCAGCAATTTTAATGATTCTATTGAAAATCTCTTTTACTTGAGTAATTTTAGGCGCTCTAATCAAATACAATACTTCCGCTTCAGCTTGAACAACATTCGGAGAAATACCTCCAGCATTGGTTACAGCATAATGAACTCTTGCATCTGAAATAATATGTTCTCTTAAATAATTCACACCTACATTCATCAACTCCACACTATCTAAGGCACTTCTTCCAAGATGTGGTGATGCTGCAGCATGTGAGCTCTTACCCTTAAATTTAAAGTAACACTGGATATTGGCTAGAGTACTGACAGAAAACATGCCATTTATAGAACCCGGATGCCACGCTATTGCAACATCTAGAGTATCAAATATACCTTCTCTGGCCATAAATGCTTTTCCTGAACCACCTTCTTCACCCGGACAACCAAAGAGTTTAATCGTACCACTCATGCCAGTTTCGTCTAAGTAATGTTTCATGGATACAGCCGAACCTACAGAGGCGGCACCAAAAATATTATGACCACAGCCGTGGCCTTCGTTTATAGCATCACGTTTTTTTTGTTCAAAACTATCAGCAACTTGCGATTGACCATCAAGTGCATCGTATTCTGCTAAAAAACCTATTATAGGATAACCACTGCCATAACTTGCAACAAAGGCTGTCTCCATATTCTTTATTTTACCTTCCATAGCGAAGCCTTCTTTAACCAAAACTCTCTTTAAAACATCTGCAGATTTATGTTCATCAAATTTCAACTCGGCATGTTCCCAAATTTCATCACTCATCTTGCAAAAGGTATGTTTATTCTCTTCAATCCATTTTTCTATATTCATGATAACCTCCTATATTATGCATAATCTAAAATGGTAGTTTTCCAACAGGTTTGTCACTAGCATTACCATGACCGAAAGATTCTCTCGTGAAAAATAGAACGGTTGTACCCAGACCATCGTTATTGGCTTGACGACAGATTACAGGCTTATCTCTTAGAATCTCAAGTAAGTCTTCATTATCAACTTTTCCATATCGGTTAAACATTTCTCTTAGCAGATTTTCTGAGTATAATTGTCTCTTTTTTGAATAACTCGGTGACTTAAGGTATTTGATCCAATCATAATAATCGTATTGGTTACTCTGTACAATTTGATTTTTTACAACAGTCAGTCGTTGTTCTGTTGGTATAGATTGTGTTGCAACAATGACATCATTATCACTGATTACCAAGTTATAAGACAATGGACTTCTACCTTCTTCGTCCAACATAGCTTTCGCTGCTTCTTGAGCAGTATTTGAACGCATCGCCCTTCTTACAAGCACACCTCTAGGTGTCATTATCGGAGCTGTTAATTCAGATTGTAAAACACTTACTGTCATACAAACACCCGCCTCATTCTTACCGGTTGCAGTACCTAAGTCAGCTCCCGTTCGATATAAGAATGCTTCTGGCTCGCCTTTAAGTTTATGATGTACAAAAGCATTTCCTGCCGTCATCCTGCCATCAGCATCATAGTTTTGTCCATGAGTTGTAGTGCCATCTGGATTGACTATTCCAAAATTGGTACATCCCTCTAGTTTCACTTCCGGTGGCATCTTTGACATGAATTGATAAAACATATTGATCATAACTGATTGAGATATAATGGCATCAACGGAAATGTTTTCTCCCGTTTCAGCTACATACCCGGCATGCATGCCTTTGATTTCTTCCAGATCTTCACTTGGAATAAAAGAGGCATATTGCATAGCAGTTTTATGAAAAACATCTTCATTAACGTATTTTTCAGCCATCGTTCCTTTAGTTTGTTTTATAATATTATTTAACATATGTTGTGTTGCAGTAATTTGTTTCTTTAATCCCTTGCCTACACCCACACCCAACTCATATCTATTGTCAGCCTCTACATATAGATAAGGTTGTGAATTTGAATCTCTCCATTCGTATTTCATGTGTTCCTCCTATGCAACAGTTGTCATTGAATCTCCTGTTATGTCGTCTTTTCTTTCATCAATAGGATACTTTTTCATTGCTATATAAGAAGCAATATCTGAAGCAATTGCAGGTACCGCCATACATAATACAATTGCAGTTAATACAATCTTCGATTGAACTGCTCCAGCTTCAAAGCCTACAGCTGCCAATGCGTAACTTGCTAAAGTACCGCCGATTGCCGCACTGGCCTTTAAAGAAAATGTAAATCCTGATGTTACTAGCCCTGCACTCTTGAGTCCTGACATTTTCTTACCAAAGTCAACGCAATCAGGCAACATCATAAATGCAGCGACATTACAAATAATACCACCTACAGCACTCATTATAGCAAGAGTTGTTATCATGCTAATATTTTGAACAGGATCTAAAAATAATAATCCAATTGGATATATAATGTGGATAACAGTACCTGCTATAAATAAATCTTTCTTTGCAAACTTCTTCGCCGCAAATGGTATCGCAACGAATGCGATTAATGCAAATATCATACTCAAGTTACCAACTGTTGCTATAAAACTCATATCATGTAGAACATATTTTGCAAAATAAGATTGAACAGCTTTGATAGATGCATCTGCTAAGTTATTTGATGCAAAAGCTATAATTAACATCAATAATGCTTTATTCGAAGTGACTGCTTTTAATTGCTCTTTTCCTGTAAATTTCTTGCCATCCGTCTTTAACATAGCAGTTTCAGAAGCCGCTTTTGTATCAAATCGTCTGGCACTGCTTGCACAGATCCACATACTCGGTAAAATTAGAGCTGACATGATAATCGCTAATTTTTGCCATCCACCAGCACCACCACCTAATGCATCAACTATTTTAAAGACATTAGCTGCGACCAATCCCGCTGGAACTGCCATCAATTTCCCTGCCATAACCATGTAATTTCTCTTTTGTTTATTCTGTGCTACAATCGATACAAGCGATTGATATGGTAAAACGATTAAAGTGTAACCAATCGACCAAACCGAATACATTACAAAGTAATATACATTTTTTCCTGTTGTATCAAAGTTAACAACCGTAAATAACATGATAAAAATCAAAACAGCAAATATCGCACCAAATATCATATAAGGTCTATATCTTCCCCACTTTGATTGTGTTCGGTCTGACATAGCACCAATTACGGGATCAAATAACGCATCAACAATTCTAGAGGTTAAGAATATCGTACCAGCAAAAGCTAATGAAACTCCTGCAACATCGGTTAAATAGTAAATAATATAACTCGATACCAAAATATACATTAAGTTGACTCCAAAGCCACCAAATCCATATCTAAACACTTCAAAACCTGTTACGTCCAACAGTTTACTCCCTTGACTTTTCAATTTACTCATAGTCCCCCCTAAATTCAGTAGTAATAATTTTCAGATTCGTCTGATTATTTACGACTTAATTTGATTTTATATCATAAATTATTATTCCACAAGCTTTTTATGACTTATTTTTAAAATAAG
>JABXKX010000327.1 GCA_013619035.1 Peptostreptococcaceae bacterium | reverse complement strand
TGATTTGCTGATAATCCATCCGGAGATAAATTTATCGAGGTTTCTCCTCCACCAACTTGATATTCCCTAGACTTAATCGTTTCACTCGTATCTTGGAGATTAAGGTGACTTTGCTTCAATATAGGAACTTCAATTTCTTTCAGGTAATCATTGTTATTAATTCTTTCTATCATTGACTCAATTTTTTCTTTAGCCTGTTTATCCTTTGGTTTAACAATCATCCCAATCGCCTTCATTATATTAGACTTATTGATTTGAGACAGTTCTTTACTTATTGCAATGAGCACACTTTGAATAAAAGTCCGTTCCATCAAATACTTTTTCAATGTTTCAGAATCAAAATACTCACCTAAGTATCCCATATCATTATTTTGAGCTTGTGAAGATTCGTAAATCGTTTTGACATCAATGTAACACGGTAAGCAGTTTTTCTTCTTTCTTAGCTCATTTTCCATCTTTAAGAATAATGTTGACTTCCCAGTACCTTTTCTCCCAATGAGATATGTAGTGTTATCTAACAAGCACTTGTTCAGTATATATTCCTCTGGTAGTAAATCAGTATATAGTTTATCAAGAATATTTTTCCCCTCTTCATCAACTAAATCTGCTCTTCTATATTTTTTTAACGATTCCACTGCATTAGAAAATCCACTTATAGCTTTTGTATCTATTTGCATCATCTTCCTCCTACACTCCATATCGCCAACCAACGACCGGATAAATTTAATTAGTTTTAACCATACTTGAGCCTTTTATCAAACAAAACCAAATAGCTTATAAACACTTTATAAAATCAAATATCTAATCTTCTTCTGTTGGTATATTACTTTATACTAATCTTAGGTATTTCAGCCTTCTATTTATTCACTAAAATCAATCTCTTCTTCAGCCATATTGTAAATATCAACTCTTTGTTCAATATCAATTCTATTAACTAACCAACCTCTTAAAGCACAATTCTTGACAAACTCATCTATACGATTAACACCATCAATCTCTTTTAAAGTAATGACAATACCAAATTTAAGACCAACACCATATTTCTTTTCCAAACGTTCTTTGGTTTTTAAACTTAATCCCCATATACCTTTTTCATATGCTTTTTTCGCACGCCCTTTAGGATTAAAAATTTCTCTAATATGCTTTACGTTATCCCATTTTCTAAAATACTTTCTAGCGTCAGCTTCCCATGTGTGGCTTTGAGCATCTGTGCTTTGATAGTTATTATTTATTGCCATTATGCCATTATCTTTTAATCTACCAAATTGAATATCTAACTCTGTATTTGTGTAATCTACACCTTGATTCCTTGAACACGCAGGAAAATAGCACATTGTAGCCTTTGCTATAAATGGATGTTTTTCTTTATTTACAGGTACAGGAATATTATAATTATAAGTATCATACTCTTCCGATACACCATATAAAACAAATTGAATTTCGTCATCTTGAGACTCTACTATATCATTGATCTTTATTGGGACAACACCATGTCCACGTAATAATAAATTACCCTTTTCTTCATTCCAATCTGTTGAAGAGTCAATCAATAATGCTTTTGCTACTTCTCTACTTAAACCAAGAACGTCGACTAAATAGGACACTTTTCTTGAAATCCACGGTGCTGCAAAAGAAGTCCCTCTTACAAAAGCTTCACCAGTAGGTGTACAAACTCTCATATAATCTCCTGTATCCCCACCATAATAGCTTACATCAGGTTTAGTGAAAAATGACAAAACAGGACCTGTTCTTGTATAAGAAGCTGGTTGACCTTCGTTATTGACTGAGTTTACAACTATAGAATTTATTGAATCAGCTGGAGCACCTATTCTTAAATTCTTTTCTGGTGAACCATTAGTACCTGCGATTACAAATATTACATCATTCTCGTATTGAATTTTATCTAATATTGCAGCTTCAGGCGATATAAAATTTGGATTTATTTCAAGCTTAGAACCTAACGATAAGTTCCAAACTTTGATGTCTTTATTACTTGTTACTATTTCATTTATGTTTCTCAAAATTGTAAATGAACTAAATTGATTTCCAGCTGCAACACCAAAATGTCTTACTCTAAATCTACCACATCCATCATCTAACTTAGGATTTGATGATGGTCCATCTACAATAATTGAAGCTACAGCAGTTCCGTGATTGTAATCACTTGGAGCTAAAGTAATTTCACTAGGTAACAAATTATTGAATTCAACCCACTCTGAAAAATATACATTCTCATCAAACATTGTGTCTATAACACCAA
Organism: Peptostreptococcaceae bacterium; assembly: GCA_013619035.1. Next base: position 1,958 of record JABXKX010000327.1, on the reverse strand, counting down.
TAACTGGTTCAGTCGTCGGACTTGGTATTTTTATAGTACTTTCCTCAGCAAAGTCAAAATCACTGCTATCAAGTTTTGTTAAATCAGTAACCGCCATAGAAATCAAAAATGGTGCTCTACTCATAAGCGCTTTTACTTCATCAGGTCTTAATAGAATAGTTGTGTTATCCATAACTCTAGTATAGTGTAAATGAATCCCTATCTTTTCCATGAGATCCGTTGCTTTTATATCCGTTTTGTATATCGTTATGATAGATTCATTCTGAAACTCTTCATGCTCTACAAGTATATCGAATTTACTTACAAAGAAGGCGTCCACAATAACATTTACAAAGGCAGTCCTAGCAAGTTCTTCTGATTTCAATAAAATCTTCTTATCATTTAGTTTTAATATATCATTGGAATCAATTTTGCCATTAAACTCATTTGATAATATATCAGCACTTTTTTGTAATAGATCTATTGATCTATCTATCAAATCCAAGGAGATATAGTGTGTTATGATATGCTTTGGAGATGCGTCATTAGAAAATCTAGCCCCTACTATTGAACTATTAGCTGTGACTCTACTTTTAGATAATAACGCTTTAACACGATTGCTTTTTGCTGCTACTTTATTGTAATAAACACTGATCAATGCACCTGGTATTAAATTTTCATTTCTCCAAAACTGTTTAAGTCTAATCAGATCTTTAATCAAACTCTGTAACCTATCTATTTTAACATGTTGATTCGCTGGGAGTTTACTAGAGCCAGGTCTTGAGGTGTTCTTAGCTTGTTCAAATCTTCCTTTTAATTGTAATAAGCTATTCATTATCAGATACCTCCTTTATGTCTCTAGAAATTTGACTCTTTGAAATTCCAGTAAGAATCTCTAACTCCCTAAGTGTAAATCCTTTCGCATGTAATTCAATGATATTAGATTTCATCTCACCTAATGCAGACTTGCACAACCTCTTTAAATAATCAAATTCGCTATTGGGATTACTGAATGCTAACGATGTCTTTATCATATTTTTAAGATCTCCAGGATAGGGAATACTCTCCATAGTCCCAATTATTTTCTTAAATAATCGCATATTTCTTCCTGCCGATTTAAACTTTGGTAAAAATTCGTTCAAAATAATTTCTGCGATTTCAATCAAGTCTTCATCAGAATATCTCCCATAGTCTACTACAGAATCAAATCTTCTAATTAGTGCTTTATCAAAAGCACTAAACAAATTAGTAGTTGCAATAATCACAACTTTATTATTAATAGAATCAAGTCCCTTAAGTACTGATGACGTAGCTCTTCCCATTTCACGCAAATCATTTGAGTTTATTCTATCAACTGCCAAAATATCTATCTCATCAAATAAAACTACAACTTTTTCTGGATTAGGTACACCTTGTATTTCATCAAATAGGTCCGCTATATTCTTCCCAGTCTGACCAAGCTTACTATCGATTAGTTGATTAAAATCAACAATAAACAGCTCTCTATCAAGAATCCTAGCAATCTGCTTCACTGATTCAGTTTTTCCTGTTCCAGGTGGTCCTTGAAACAAGAATTTATTTACTCCAACGTTATGGCCAACTGCATTAACAATGCCTAATACATCTTCTTTTATTTCTTCAGGTAATGGTAAGGATTCTGAGGAAGTTTCCACCTTTTTAAAATAGTGACTTTTAGCTTCATCTATTTGAGGAGAAAATGTATTGGTACTTGAAAGTAATCCCATTATATATTCCGATAACTGGTAATTATTAATTTCGTCAAAATACTTCGCTATCTCGTATGCTTCATTTCTGAATGCTGTATCATTCTTCTCAGAATAGTATTTAATTAAATTCAAAACATTTTTCTTTTTCATTTTAACCGCGAATCTTATGGGTTTGATACCCTTGTTTACGACTGCAACAGGAAATATTTCAGTAACAGCAGGTCTTGCCCTTATTTCGTTTTCTGTTATGAT
>JABXKX010000010.1 GCA_013619035.1 Peptostreptococcaceae bacterium | reverse complement strand
GAAATGAATTACTGGACAAAGAATAATAATTCTGGTGAATTTTTTAGAAGTCAAGGTTTTGAAAACTATAACGAACGATTGACTATAAAAATATAGTGATTCTATTATCGTTGTACTGTTTAACTTGAGTTTATTTAAGTAAAGAGGAGATACTATAATGAGATACCCATTACCTTTAAAGAAAGGTGACACGATAGGCATTGTAGCAACATCATCTGGTGTTACAGGAGTTTTTTCTAAGAGAATTGATAAAGCAATATCACACCTTAAAGAATTAGATTATGATTGTGTAGAAATGAAATCAGTAAGAAGTCAAAAAAAGTTGGTCAGTGCTTCGTCAGAAGAAAGAGCAAAAACTTTTACTGAATTGTATTTAGACGAAACGGTTAAAGCAATTGTACCACCCTGGGGTGGCCGAATTTTATTGGATATGTTACCACATTTGGATTTTGAACTATTAGCTGAGGCACCTCCTAAATGGATATTGGGATTTTCTGATACGAGCACATTACTTTTAGCATTAACAACTAAACTTAATATCGCGACTGCTCATGGTCCGAATCTACTTGATTTTGGTGCGGACCCAGTGCATGAAACGGTATATGAAAGTCTTGAGCTTTTGAAGTCTAAACAAGGTGATGAAAGCATACAACAGAGTACTGATTATTATCAAAAGGACTGGTTTTCAATAGCGGATAATAACTATGTACCATATAATTTAACAGAAAAAACGACGTGGAAGGCTTTAGGTGATTATGATGCAGTTGAAATGCAGGGACGCTTAATTGGAGGGTGTTTGGATGTCATATGCAAATTAATCGGGACGCCGTATGCACCCATATTAGAGTTTCAAAAAAGAAATAACGATAAAGGTTTCATTTGGTATTTCGAAAGTTGCATGATGGATGCAGCAGATATCTATAGTACACTTCTTCAAATGAAAATGAGTGGTTGGTTTGATCATTGTAATGGTCTTGTTTATGGCAGACTTGAGGGGTACAAAGATGTTTCTGATTTTACTTTTATAGATGCACTTAATGATCTGAAATTAGATATTCCAGTAATTTATGATGTTGATATAGGACATTTACCACCACAATTAACACTTATTAATGGTGCATTTGCAACCATTAGAATGAAAAGTGGAAAAGGTGTTATAGAACAAAGAATGGTATAAATATAGAGAGCTGATTTGAAGCTTAGAAGAAAAGAATCCATAAATGAAATATGAAAGGGAATTAAATTGAAAAAATTAATACTAACTTCAGCCGGATTTGACAATAGAAAAATCGGCGAAAAATTTATAGACCTCATTGGAAAGAAACCCAATATGATTAAGGTGCTTTTTATACCGACTGCTGCCATTACAGAAAGTCAGAAAAATATCCTTCCTTTGTGTAAAAATGAACTGCTTGATATTGGCATTGATGAAACTCATATTACTTCTTATGATTTTGAAAAACCTATGACAATAGATGAAATGATAACATTTGATGCAGTGTATGTTTGTGGAGGCAGTACAGAGTTCTTGCTCGGAAAAATGAACAATGGTTATTTACCATTAGAAGATTATTTAAACCTGGGTGGTGTCTACTTAGGTGTCAGTGCAGGTAGTATTGCGATGACAACAACACATGAAAATGGTCTTGGATATCTTGATTGTCATTTAAAAGTACATCAACAAAAGGGTACTGTAAATGGAGTAATCAATATAAACGAAGTTGAAACGATACTGCTCACAGATGATCAAGCGATTGTTGTCATTGATGAAGTTGTACAAGTGTTCCAATAACGTATGAAGTGTATTTTTAGAATTGGTTAACAGACTCAGATAAAAATGAAGTCGATGCGAGGTATTTATGAAGTTAAAAAAGATGATTTTAATAGTATTATTATTACTGATTAGCATAACAGAATGTTTTGCTAATTCAGCAGAACCCCCTTCAATTATTATTATTACGTCTGATTCTCCAGAAGATCTTATTGTAAGTTTTATAGTTGAGAATGAGGTGTTTGTAGCTGAAAAACATCATAAGCTGAATGAGTATTATTTTACCTCATATGATATTGATATTTCTAATTTCAAATCCTATATAGTTAAGTTTGAAAGCAAAGAGGGCGTTTTTACTTATGACTTGAATGGTCGATTCAACAGATATAGTAATATTTTTACGCTTGATTATTCCGCTAAAACTATTTATGAAGGTAAAAGCATTATAAGATCAGCTGTGTTAATAGCCCTTAGAATATTCTTAACTCTGATAATTAAAAGAATTATATATTTCTTATTTAAATACAGAGATAAGTATTCATTGTATGTTTTCTTAACGATTAATTTAATCACACAAGGTGCTCTTAATATATGGATTAATACAGCATCACCATTTGAAAACTATATCATCGTCTATTTAATATATGCAGAGTTATTTATTCTCATGTTTGAAATGATTGGTTTCGCTGTCTTTATAAAAGAGAAAAAAAAGGGAACTACCATTATTTATGTACTGATTGCCAACATAGCAAGTCTTGTTTTAGGTGGTATCATCATTCCGATGTTACCAATATAAACTGAGTTTGAAGTATATGTGATCATTTTAAGTATAGTTAATGATCAAATGAAGATGGTTCAAAAGAGATTTTGCTTTTTATAGTAAATATCAAACACTTAGTGCTAAACCACTGTAATTAGAAGCTGTTAAACACTTTGAGAAATAGTGAGTGATAATAAAAGTTTAAGTATAAGGAGATGAAGATGACATTAACGATGTGTGGTTATAGATGTGAATTGTGTAAAGCATATGCTCCCAATATTAAAAAGAAAGATGAAAGAAATCTTCTAAGCCAAGTATGGAAGAAGTACTATGATCTTGATATCAAAAAAGAGGATATCTACTGTGATGGGTGTCGATGTGACCATGACCATGCCAAAAGAATTGATCAAAACTGTCCTGTAAGAGCATGTGTTATATCTAGGAAGATTGAGCATTGTGGAGAGTGTAATGATTTTCCTTGTGATACGTTCCATGAAAGAAAAGGTCTTTCAGCAAAAGAAGCTAAAGAGAAATTGAATCAGGACTTTAATCAAGAGGAATATGACAACTACCTTTTAGCTTATGATAATCTAACGCGATTAAAAGCATATCAGAAAAATAAAAAATAATTTAATACATTCATAAATCTTACGACTATAGTTTTATTTGTTGTCCTCATTTTTTGAATGCGGAGTTAAGTTTATAATAGTATAGAATGGCATATTTTATTTATTATACTTCTACCCATTCAAAAAGGAGAGTGACATGAAAAGTAACGTTTCAAAAGAACTTACACTTTATGATTTAGGTGATAATTATAGTATAGAAAAAGTAAATTGGCAGGAGTTTTCTGTCTATTTTGCTGTTTATCAGATCTTTGACGATAATATATGGTTCAGACAGAGTTTTAAAAAATCATGTGATATTTTAGAATCGTGTGAAACATGTTATTTCATTAAAAAAGAGGGTCAACGAATAGGTGGGGTGTTGCTAGAACCGAATTCTATGTATTGTTTGATTTTAGAACCACCTTACAATGATTATGATACAATCCTTTCTAAATTGAAGCAGTTATTATTAACCTGGTCAGATCCACTCACTCCAATTGTTGTAGGTGGTGTAAAACCAGATCACATTCACTATTATCACAGACAAGGATTTGAAAGTGTTGAATCAAGACGGTGTATGATACGACCGACTGAACTGTTTGAAATTGACTGGCCTAATGACATCGCTATTATACAACCAGATGAGAGTCGTAAATCAGAACTATCTGATTTGTTTGTTGGAGCCTTTGGTGAAAGTGGTGATGCGATTTCAAAACGTGAAGCATCATTGGACTATTACTTTGAACATGTAACTAAAGGCAGTCCTTTAAATAAAGCATCGACTCTTCTTTATGACCAGACAACCCATGAATTAGTTGGTGCATGTTTAATCTCTTTATGGGAAGAATGGCCAAATGTATTTGATCTTGCGGTTAAACCATCTCATCAAAATAAAGGTTTTGGCACAAAGATGATAAAAAGAGTTTTAACTGAACTGAAAGATTATTATCCAGTCTTAAGATTATTTGTAACTTTAGGAAACGATGCTGAAATGCTTTATCATAAAATGGGCTTCTTAGCTGGAACAGAAACGACAGAGATGGTTTTAAATAGATAAGAATTAGAAATAGGAAATGGTGTTTATA
>JABXKX010000217.1 GCA_013619035.1 Peptostreptococcaceae bacterium | reverse complement strand
GAATAATGATGATTCTATTTTCACTTGATTTTTCAACTTCAATGATAGCCGTTCCAGTACTTACATTTGGATGTACAGAAACATAGTCAATACTTACATTATTCAATTTAAGATGGTCTTTATATCTTGAACCATGAATATCATCTCCAACTTTACCAACCATTGCAACGTCGGCATTTAATTTACCTAATGCAACAGCTTGATTAGCACCTTTACCACCATAATATTCATTTAATGCAGCACCGATTATTGTTTCACCAGGTAAAGGAAATGAATCTACATTAGCAACTATATCAATATTTAAACTACCAATGACACATATTTTTTTCATATTATCCCTCTTTTATAAACTAGCCGCAAGATCCAAAGCTATATCCATCATTTTAGTGAATGCAACTTGTCTTTCTGCAGGTGACGTTTCTTCTTGAGTAAATACATGGTCACTTACAGTTAGTATACATAATGCATTTACTTTAGCATATGCAGCATTTAAATATAAGGCTGTCGATTCCATCTCTACACCAAGAATACCGGCTTCTTTCCATTTATGAATAGCATCTCTATCTGCATTATAGAAAACATCACTACATAGAACATTACCAACTTGTACATCAATGCCTTTTTCTTTAGCAATTCCATCAGCTTTTAATAATAAGTCCCAAGATGCCATAGCAGAAATATCACCAGGTAATTTATATTGATGTGAATAGTTTGTGTTTGTAGATGAACCCATTGCAAAAATTACATCATATAATTTTTGATTATCTTGTAATGCACCACATGATCCTATTCTAATTAAGTTTTTAACACCAAATTCATGAATTAACTCATATGAATAAATCCCCATACTCGGAACACCCATACCGGTTCCCATTACTGATATTCTTTTACCTTTATATGTACCCGTATAACCAAGCATATTTCTAACATGATTAAATTGGATTATATCTTCTAAATAAGTTTCAGCAATAAATTTTGCTCTTAAAGGATCACCCGGCAAAAGAATTGTTTCTGCAATTGAATTGCCTTCTGGTTGAATGTGTGCTGTACCTTTCATAATTAATCTCCTTATCTTCTCCCTGGTTCATATGGCTCTCCTGCAGCTTTTGGAGACACTGCATTTGTACTAAATATAGCTAGTGCTACTAAAGTAAGCACATATGGTAACATATTATAGAATTGCATTGGAATGTTTAAAGTCTTTAGGAATTCATTTAGAGCAGACATAGTTGCTAAAGCTTTTGCAAGTCCAAAGAATAATGAAGCATATAAAATTTTAAGTGCATCCCATTTTCCAAAAATTAACGTTGCTAATGCTAAGAAACCTAAACCTGATACAGAACCACTAAATTCACCTTGATAAGTCAATACAACAATTGATCCACCAATACCAGCTAATACCCCTGAAGCAATAACCCCAATATAACGCATTTTTACTACATCTATACCAACCGTCTCAGCTGCTTGTGGGTGTTCACCACAAGCTTCTAATCTCATTCCAAAATATGTTTTATTTATAAATATCCAAATAATAATTGCTAATATAATTACTAAATATGATGTTATGTATGATTTTGTAAAAAATGGAGCAATTACAGGAATATCACTTAAAAATTCTACCGAACCTCTCTCGATTCCCTTTTGAACAAATATAGTACCAGATCCAGTTATTTTTCTTGCGAAGAACGTTGTTACTGCAACGGCCATCATGTTGATAGCAACGCCACTAATTATTTGATTCGCTTTCAAGCTAATTGATGCATAGGCGTGTAGTAAAGAAAATATTCCACCTGCAATACCTCCGACAAGCAGACCAATCCAAGCCGCTGCGCCACCAAGAGTTGGATAAAGCATTGATGTTGTAAACGCTGCAGCAAATGATCCTACAATCATCAAACCATCAAGTCCAATATTTACAATGCCACTTTTTTCTGACATTAATCCACCTAAAGCAGTAATCATTATAGGTGATGCAAAAGTTAATGCATACGGTATAGCTAATGCAATAAATGCCCACATATTATGCACCCACCTTTCTATTTTTATTTGATTTCTCATACATCTTTTTAATAAGTAATGAAGCTGCAGAGAAATAAATAATGATTGAAATAATTGTACTTACTATTTCGTTTGGCACATCAGAAACAACAGTCATATAACTGCCCCCAATTTGCAAATAACCAAATAGTAAGGCTGCTAGCACGACGCCTTTAGCTTTATTTAAACCTAATAGAGCCACTGCTATACCGGTGAAACCAAATGGAGGCAAAACACCTAATTGTATAAAGTTTGTATGCCCCAGATAATATGAAACGCCGCCTAGTCCAGCCATTGCTCCAGACATTACCATAGACATTAAACTAATGCGATTGATATTCATACCAGCATAGTGACCTGCATCTTTATTTAATCCAACTGTTTTCATTTCATAACCAAATATAGTTTTGTTTAGAAAGAACGCGAAAAATATACTTAAGGCTAATCCCAAAAACAATCCTAAGTTTACAGATGATCCTGAAAATAGTTTGCTTAACCATCCTAATCTTAAGGATGCAGTTTCTTTTATAAAAGCACTTTGTGTCTCAAGGCTGCCAGGTATTAATTTTCTAACTAAATAAGTAACAACTTCTAAAGCAATATAGTTTGCAAGAATTGTTGATACTACATCATTCACTTTATATTTTACCTTTAAAAGTGCTGGTATCAATGCCCATATAACGCCACCTAATAAACCGCCGAGTATTACAATTGGTAAATGTAATAGTCTTGGTAGATCTAGTGTTGAACCCAGATAAACTGCAACAAAACCACCAAAATACATTTGTCCAGCGACTCCTATATTAAATACTCCTGTTCTAAATGCGAAGGCTGCAGCTAAACCTGCAAATAATAGTGGTGTTACTTGTAAAAGAACATTACCAATACGGAAAAAATTACCTTCAAAGAGTCCTTTGAATCCACCATAAAAAAGAGAAGCATATCCGGTAATCGGATTATAACCACTAAGTAACATTAATATTCCACCTGCAACAAATCCTAATATAACTGCAAATATAGGTGAATATTTATCTATGGCATCTGCTGTTAAAACAAATTTTTTTCCCTTATTCATGTTTTTTACCTCCTGCCATCAGAAGACCGATCTCTTCTTTAGTTATCTCATTAGTATTTACTTCTTTTACGATTTTTCCGTTGTATACAACTATAATACGGTCAGAAATATTTAAGATTTCGTCAAGCTCAAAAGAAATAAGTAATACACCACAACCCTTATCACGTTCTCGAATTAATTGATTATGAATATATTCAATTGCACCTATGTCAAGTCCTCTAGTCGGTTGTACAGCAATTAGTAATTTGGGTGATAATGCAATTTCTCTAGCGATTATCGCTTTTTGTTGATTGCCTCCTGACATACTTCGACTAATAGATTTTGAACCTTTTGCACTTCGTACATCAAATTGTTCAATCAATAGTTCACTAAATTCTTTTTTTGCTTTTTCATTGATAATTGTATTTTTACTGAATGGTTCTTTATAGTATGATTGAAGTATAAAATTATCATCTAGTGTATAATCAAGTACAAGACCATGTTTATGACGATCTTCTGGAATATGTCCAAGACCTAGCTCACTTCTTTCTCTAATGCTAAGTTTCGTCGCATCTTTACCCGTAATAAAAATGTTGCCACTTGAAATATTACTTAATCCTGTTATTGCTTGTACAATTTCATTTTGACCATTTCCTTCTACACCTGCAATACCTAAAATTTCTCCTGCTCTAAGTGTAAAGTTTACATTGTCTAAGAAATCTAATCCTTTATTATTCTTTGCATACAGGTCCGATACTTTTAAAACTTCATTCTTAATTTCAGCTTTATTTTTATTAACTTCGAAGCTTACACTTCGTCCTACCATTAACTCCGCTAGTTGCTTTTCAGTAGTATCTGATACATTTACTGTACCTACAGATTTACCTCTACGTAAAACTGTACACCGATCTGCAACAGTTAATATTTCCTTGAGTTTATGAGTTATTAGGATTATTGATTTTCCTTCATTTACTAAAGACTTCATGCTAATTAATAATTCATCTATTTCTTGTGGAGTTAAAACAGCTGTTGGTTCATCAAAAATTAGTATTTCAGCATCTCGATATAACATTTTAAGAATTTCAATTCTTTGCTGTTCCCCAACTGACATATCTTCTACCTGTCTCTTATACACATCT
>JABXKX010000467.1 GCA_013619035.1 Peptostreptococcaceae bacterium | reverse complement strand
GATTTAAGTTTTAATCAAATTACATCAATTGAAGCACTGACTTATCTAGCTAAGTTAGATTACTTGTATTTAGAAGGCAATACGATTGAAGAAAATGCCATAAAGGATACTTTGATGCAACAATTGAAAGGTACCGATGAATGGTAAAGAATATTAAAAATGGGTAGTGAAATATATTTGTAAAGAATCTTTCTATGATTTTAGGTTATACTAAAATTAAAAGGGGGATTTTTTAATGTTAAAATTTAAAGATTATGAGTATAAACGTCCTGATATTGAAGGATATAAAAAAGAAGTTAACGAGAGATTAGAAGCCTTCAAAGCAGCTGAAACTGTTGAAGAACAAGTTGAATTGATGACATCTCTTAATAAATTAGAAAATGATATATCAACAATGGCTGAGCTTTGTTTAATCAGAAATTCAATCGATACAACAGATGAATTCTATGACAAAGAGTTAGAATTTATGGATGAAATGTTGCCAGAAGTTGAAGGGGTAAAAACGGAGTATTATAAAACTATAATCGCCTCAAAATTCAAAACTGAATTAATTGAAAAATTTGGCGAGCTTTTATTTAAAAAAGCAGAAAACCAGATTCAGACATTTGATGAGATTATCTTAGAAGATTTAAAGAAAGAAAACAAACTCTCAACTGAGTATAGAAAACTAATCGCAAGTGCAGCAATTGAGTTTGATGGTAAGACGTTAAATTTATCGCAATTGGGACCTTACAAAGAATCAAAAGATAGAGATATTCGAAAAAAAGCTAACGAAGCTTCTTTTGGATTTTTAAATGATAATTTAGAAAGTTTAGACCGAATCTATGACAACTTGGTTGAAGTTAGAACAACTATGGCAAAAAAAATGGGTTATGAATCATTTACCGAGTTAGGGTACAAACGTATGGAGCGTCTTGATTATGATCAGCATATGGTTGAAACCTTCAGAAATCAAGTAAGAGATTATATTGTACCTATATGTTCTGAATTAAGAACAAGACAAGAAAAAAGATTAGATTTAGGCGGTATGAAATACTTTGATCTAGACTTTAGATTCAAATCAGGTAATCCCGATCCAAAAGGGGATCCAGATTGGATTGTTTCTAAAGCTGATAAAATGTACAAAGAACTTTCAACTGAAACAGATGATTTCTTTAAGTTTATGAGAGAAAAAGAATTGTTAGACCTTGTCACTAAAAAAGGTAAAGCCGGTGGCGGATACTGTACTTATATTCCTAATTACGAATCACCATTTATTTTCTCGAATTTCAATGGTACTCTAGGTGATGTAACGGTTCTAACACACGAAGTTGGACATGCATTCCAAGTTTATAGCAGTAGAGATGCAATTGTACCAGAATACAGCTGGCCAACTTCAGAAGCTGCTGAGATTCATTCTATGGGAATGGAATTCTTAACATGGCCATGGATGGATGAATTCTTCTTAGAAGATGGCGATAAATTCAGATATGTACATTTAGAAGAAGGGCTTCAATTTATACCTTATGGTGTGTCTGTAGATGAGTTCCAACATTTTGTTTATAACAACCCAACGGCAACACCAGAAGAGAGAAGATTAAAGTGGCGTGAGATAGAGAAAACTTATTTACCACATCTTGATTACGATGGATTTGATTATCTTGAAATGGGTGGATTCTGGCAAAAACAAGCACATATTTATGAAATGCCTTTTTATTATATTGATTATACCTTGGCTCAAATGTGTGCATTCCAATACTTGGTTAAGTCACTTGAGAATAGAGAAGATGCTTGGAAATCATACGTTACTTTATGTAAAGCAGGTGGAAAAAAATCATTCTTAGGTCTATTAGAACTTGCTGGTTTAGAGTCACCGTTTGAAGTGGGTTCAGTTGAAAAGATTACAACGGTTATTAAAAAATGGTTAGACAATGTAGATGATACAAAATTCTAGAGAGAGTAATCTCTAAGGTTTTTAATTAGAAAATACAAAAGAGAGAATACTTATTTATAAGTAGCCTCTCTTTTTTGACTTTCATTTGGAACCATGATAAACTTAGTTAGTAAAGTTTATTAACTAAGGAGAAAAAGATGGCAACTCAATCAAGTGTTAGGATTAGTAATCAGGAATTGATCATACAGTATCTTATGGAAAATGGTGAAACCTCGCGTGCAAAACTGGCTAAGGATTTGAATATTTCAAAACCAACCATTTCATTAAATGCTGAAAAATTAATAGAAAAAGAAATTTTAGTAGAAACAGGAGAAGGTGAATCCAGTGGTGGGCGTAAACCAACACTCCTTAATTTTAATTACAATCATAGAATATTAGTTGCAATCGATTTAAATAGAAATCAACCGTTAATTGCATTGTCAAATTTATCAGGACAACTTAAATTTTCAACAACTTTAGAGATGAAGGTTACTGAAAAAAAACCTTTTTTGGTACAACGGCTTACAACGGCTATTAATGAGCTGATTACCTCTCATGATTATGATTTATCTTCTTTGGGGGCAATATCAATTGCTATACCGGGGGTTATAGATGATTTAACAGATGAAATTTTTGCTAATCCTCAAGATAACTTATGGACAGATTTAAAACTTAAAAAAGTTTTGTCTGAAATTTATCATGTACCCGTTATTATGAAAAATGATATCAGCATGGCAGCTTTAGGTGAAAAACATTATGGTGTTGGACAAAATTATGATGACTTAATGTATGTTTCATCTGGATCTGGAGTCGGTGCAGGTCTAATTGTTAATGGCGAGTTGTTTCAAGGTAAAAGAAATTTTGCTGGTGAAATAGGTTTTTCAAAAATTAATGGTGTAGACGGAAAAACTTTAGAAGAATCTATTTCAACACCTGTTTTATTAGAAAAGATTAAAAAGGACATTGAAGAGGGACAGGAGACTTTACTCTCTAAGGATCAGATGGACTCACTAAAAATTTCTCATATACAAAGGGCAATTGAATCAGGTGATCTCTACTTAACTGAATTGATGAAAGCATCTGGTGTTATGTTAGGGATTGTAGTTGCTAATATCGCACTTGTTATGGATTTAGAAACTGTGATAATTGGTGGGGTGCTTAGTGAAGTTAGCGAAGTTTTTATCGAAGGTGTTACCGAAACGGTTAAAAAGATAATGCCGTTTAAAACAAAAATATACAAATCAGAATTAGGTCAGGTGTCGGGTATTTGTGGTTTATTTGTTGTGGCTAAATCATTGGTACTGAATCAGTTAATTGATTAGGAGACTTTATGAAAAAAGCATTGATTAATGGACAAATTGTGTTTAATGATCGTATTGAATCATTGGATATCATAATGGATGAAATAATTTTAGAAATAGGTAAAAATTTAAATAAACAAGATTGTGAGATTATTGATGTTAAAGGCGCTTATATATCTAGTGGTTTTATAGACATTCATATTCACGGTTCTAAAGGTGCCGATGTAATGGATGGTAAAAAGTCGTCACTAGATACGATCTCAGAGGCTGTTTTAAAAAATGGTGTGACGAGTTTTTTAGCAACTACGATGACCATGTCCAAACAAGATATTAAAAAGAGTTTTGAAGTTGTTTCAGATTATATGAAATCGGAAAGCAAAGGCGCTAAAATATTGGGTATTCACGTAGAAGGTCCCTTTATTAACAAATCATATAAGGGTGCTCAAAATGCCAATTACATTATTGCACCTGACTATGATATGATCAAACCTCACATGGATATAATTCGTTTGATGACTATAGCACCTGAGGTAGAAGGCACACTTGATTTTGTAGAAAGATTAAAGAAAGAATCTTCTCAGATTAAATTTTCTATTGGTCATTCAGGGGCTACATTTGAAGAGGCAATTAAAGGTTATGAAGCAGGGATTGATAGCACCACACATCTTTTTAACGGTATGACAGGTCTTCATCATAGAAATCCTGGTATTGTTGGTGCTGTTTTTAAGAAGAAACCATATTTCGAAGTGATTGCAGATAAGATACATGTTCATGAAGGTTTATTTGATGTTTTAGGCGATTGTATTGGCCTGGATAAGATGATTTTGGTAACCGATGCTATGTGTGCATGCCAAATGGCTCCTGGTGAATATGAATTAGGTGGACAACTGGTTGTAGTAGACGATACCAGTGCAAGATTAAAAGGTGGTACTTTAGCGGGTAGTATTTTAAGAATGAATGAAGCATTAAGAAATCTAAAAAACCATACAGATTACAAATTGTATAAGTTGATCAATAT
>JABXKX010000360.1 GCA_013619035.1 Peptostreptococcaceae bacterium | reverse complement strand
GTAAATGCATTCATGAAATTGATTTTTTAGACTATACAGTAAATGCAGATGAGCTTTTATTGATATCTAGAAATCGTGTTCATAAATATAGTGAATTTGATCATGTTGAAGGGTATTTAATAATGTTTACAGAGGGATTTCTTTGCGAATTTTTAAGTAATCAAAGTACTGAAGTTAAAGATCTATTTAAACTAAGCTATTTGAATCCACATATTAATAATTTAGATATATATGCACCCATATTAAAAAAACTTTTGAAAGTAATAATTGATTTATACGAAAGCAATGGGGTATTTATCGACAATAAGGTTATTGCTTCGACATTTAAGTCCTTTGTACAATTGGTCTTGAATAGCAGCTTAAGTGAAGGCACATCAAAATATAAGAAAAACGAATTATTTGTACAGTTTACTGAATTGGTTGAAGAACAGATAAATACAGAAAAAACTGTGGAAGGGTATGCTCAAATGATGCATGTCTCAAAAAAGACCGTTAATTTAATGACACGAAAAGCCGTTGATATGTCTGCTAAGCAGTATATAAGTCAACAGCTCATTCTGAAAATTAGACTTAAATTAAGTTTCGAACAAAAAAGTATTAATGAGATCGCTGATTTATTAGGATTTACTGAACCATCCAATATGACGAGGTTCTTTAAAAAAAATACTGGAGTTAGTCCAAGTGACTTTAGAAGTATGGTAAGGAGAAATAATAATAGCTGGATAATGAATGAAAGTATGGAGTTAAATAATCTCAAAGAATCAATTGAGGAGAACATCTATTATATAGCTTCTGGGGTTGTGGTTCCACTACATAAACATGAGGATCAAGATGAAATATTCTATTGCATAAAAGGATCTGGTTTTGGTGTGCTTGAGGATGGTGAAGTGCCTTTAACAGTTGGGAAGTCATTTATTGCCCCTGCAGGTACAATGCATTCACTAAGAAGTGATGATGAACTCTATGTAACAGCTTTTCTTATTCCGGTTGTTGATAACGAATAGAATAAGTAATTGAGAATATTTATAGAAACTTTAAAAATACAGTCAGACCTGTGACTGATATTTACTTGTTAACTTGCGACTAAATATAAGATTAAATCTCATATTTTGATCAAACTATTATAAGGAGGAAAAATATGTTCAAACGCATCGACCATTTAGCCTTTATTGTAAAGGATAGAGCAAAATCTATACAATTTTATGAAGAGTGTTTAGGTTTTAAAAAGTATTATGAACATGATGTACCAGCACCAGATGTAGAAAAAATAACTTATCTTAAACTAGGCGATACTATTTTAGAGTTGCTTCATATGCCAGAGGGACCAGCAAACACTGGATTTCATTTTTGCCTTGAAAGCGATAACTTTGATGAAGATTATAACCGTCTAGTAAATGCTGGTATTCCAGTTGATACAGAGCCTCATCCTGCTGGTGCTAGAGAGGCAGGGGAAGAAGGGTGGCGTAGAGTTGTATTTGTCGGTCCTGATGGAGAACGGATAGAATTTAGAGGGTAATATTTATATATTAAAGTGTAGATTGTACAGAAGAATAGAATCTTGTAAACTAAAAAAAAGTAAATAAATAAAACTCAGCGATATCACCTATATCGCTGAGCTTTTTTTATTTTAAACATTGACTTGATGTTGTTCTTTAACTATTGTAAATCATTTTAATAAGCTGAGCCCTACTATTAACTTTCAACTTAGAACATCTATCAATTTAAAGTATATTGAAAATCTATTATTCATTTTTATCATCTTGAAATTTTATCTTATAATGTTCACCACTGCAATAAGGTTTATTTGTTGAGTGGCCACATCTGCATAAAGTCGTTTTAACAGGTGATTCGGGTTGATGTTTTATTTGTCCTGATATCTCTCTGTCTCCTTTAACATCGTATGGACCATGAGATCCAAATCTTTTTTCTGATAAGGATATGAAAGTATCGGTTACAGGATTTCCCCAACACTTGTCTTCGCCTTTTAGGGCATAACTTAGAGCACCTGAAGGGCATCTATCGCATATATCAATAATCTTCTCAACTGAATCGCCATCTGGATTGATCCATTCATCATTCTTTTGAAAGACGGTTGGTAATTCTCTTGTACAATACCCCCTTTTGGCACAGATGCTTCTATTGTCATATATAATGATGTGTTTGCCTTCGTATGCGATTGTTTTACTGATTTCATGACCCTCTGAATTACCTGTAAACCCATTGGAATTATGTGTGCCATCACAAAATGGTTTGTTTTTTGAACCACCACAACGACAAAGCCATAATTCTTCTTCTTGACTTAACAGTGTACCTTTTGCATTTTCGATTTTAGAAACATTAATAATTCTAAAAGGACCATTTTCTGTTGCAACAATTTTAGTAGTTTTCATCATGACACCTCCGATACCTTCCTACCCAACGTCAATGTTAAGAAACATATGACATCTAAAAGGGGATTTAGAGTTTTATGGATTCAGAGTATTATAAAGGCAAAAAAATGGCTCTTAAAAACTAAAAGCCATTTCATCTTTTTGAATGTATTAAAATAGAGTAACTTTATTTCGTCCAGTATTTTTAGACTGATACAAACCATCATCTGCACGTTTTAACAAAGTATCGAAATCATCGGTTGATTCAAATTCAGCAACTCCCATACTAACAGTAAGCTGTTCAAGTTTAGTAAAGTTATATTCAGAAACCGTGGTTCTAATACGTTCAGCTACTTGGTAGGCTGAGTCTTTACTGATCTGAGGTAATATTATTAGAAATTCCTCACCACCTATTCGTGCGACCATATCACAAGTTCTAATACTGTCACTGAGTATAGAAGCTAAAGTAATAAGAACGGTGTCTCCGTAATCATGACCATGGCTGTCATTCACATTTTTGAAATGATCAATATCTAAACTTATGATAGAGAGTTTCTCATCATATCGTTCTGCTCTTTCAATAGTTTGGTGAAGGAATTGATTAGCTGCTCTTCTATTATTAATTTTTGTAAGCTCATCAGTAATGATGAGGCACTTTAGTTTTTCTTCAGCTAATGTTCTTTTCTCAATTTCAGAAACAAGTTCATTTTTTGATGCCATGGTAGTTTGTAAGTTTTCAACCATCTCATTAAATGAGCTTGATAAAACACCTATTTCATCATTTGAAGTCACTTTGATTCTTTCATCTAATGAACCTTCACCAACTTTGTGAGTAAAGTGAGTAAGTGCTACAAGTGGATCCGATATTTTCTTACCAAGATATAAGGATACAAAAGAAGTGATAAGTGTAATCATGATTCCTATCAATACCAACATGTGAGTTGTACTTTCTATCACCTTTGAGAATATATCTCTTTTTATAGAAACGATAACATGCCAACTTTCACCAGTGTTGCCTTTAATATGATCAATAGACTCATAACTTCCACCAAATCCTACAGCTGATGAACCTTTGGTTATTGACACTTCTGAGACACCCATTAATTGCATAACTTCATTTTCTTTCATAGCAAATGCCTGGGTTTCCTTTTGTTCTAATAGTTCTATTAACCTATCAGGTACAAAATTTGAAAGTGGTGCTGTACCAAGTTCTGATACAATTAATCCGCCAGTACGAGCAATTCGTACGACACTATCTTCATAAAGATTCTCGAAATTTATCATAACATGGTCTAGTATATCAAGGATATTCACATTGCTTTTCATGATTCCTATAATTTCATCTTCATATACTATTGGCACAACAATCCCAATAACGTACCCATCAGCACTGGCATCAAATCCACGATCGTCTAAAAATATACGCCCGTTGCCATCGTTAAAACTCGCTTCCCACCAATATTTCTGAGCGTGATTAATAGTGGTAAGTTTATTTGTAGTAGCGATGATAACACCATAACGGTTTGTTATGAACAGTTCACCATATCTTTCTTTTATGAGTTCTTTTTGCAACTTAAGATGATTTGCTACTGGATTGTTTAAGTACGACTGAAGAAAAGGTGAATTCAAGTCAGTTGTCTCAGTCCATTGTTGAGCCAAACCTTTAATTTTTTCTTCTCTTTCTTCTTCAGTTAATATTGAGAAATCATTATTACTTTCAATCAATGTATCACGAATGACTGGTGAAGATGAAAGCGTCAAAATGGTATTTGATATTTCGCTTAAATGTGTATTTATTTCGTGAGAAGCAGATAATGAAACATCTGTTAGAGTATCCATTTCCTCTTCAATTAAAAGATGTTGGCTCCAATAATAATAAAAT
>JABXKX010000272.1 GCA_013619035.1 Peptostreptococcaceae bacterium | reverse complement strand
AGTCAAGAGATTATTCCAAATCTTATGATTGAAAATCAGCTCTGTAGCGCTTATCAGAAATTATCCGGTTCAGCTGAATTTGATTACAATGGTAAAACGCTCAGTATGTCACAAATGGGGTCGTATTTAAGTGATGACAATCGAGAAGTAAGATTGGAATCAAGACATTTGGTGATGGCATTCTATGAAAAGAACGAATCTGAATACGATAGAATATACGATGAACTGGTTAAAATAAGAACTGAAATTGCTCATCAACTGGGTTATGACGATTATGTTCAGTTGGGGTATGATCGTTATGCAAGATCAGATTACGATCATACAATGGTTGCAGATTTTCGTGATGCCGTACATGAACATATTGTTCCTGTGGCTGAAAAACTAGCTTTTAAACAACAGAACAGACTGGGATTAGACAAATTGTCATTTATTGATGAGCCACTTTTATTTAAAACGGGCAATGCAAAACCACAAGGTAATCCTAAGTGGATCATCTCACAAGGTGATAAAGTGTTTTCTGCTTTAGGTAGTGAAACCAGTGACTGTTATAAAAAGATGAATGAACAAGGTCTGTTGGATTTGGTTGCAAGACAAGGAAAATCAGGCGGTGGTTATTGTGAGTATTTGAATACGCATCAGATGCCGTTTATATTTTCTAATTTTAATGGGACAAGCGGTGATATAGATATCTTAACTCATGAGTTCGGTCATGCTTTCCAGGTTTATCAGACAAGAGATTTTGCTGTGACGGATTACCACTGGCCAACTTCTGAAGCCTGTGAAGTACATTCGACTGCAATGGAGTATATGACATGGCCATCGATGAATCTATTTTTCAATGAAGATGCTGACAAGTATCGATTTACACATCTTTCAACTTCAATTGGGTTCATACCCTATATTGTAACCGTGGATGAATTCCAGCATTTTGTATATGAAAATCCTAAAGCATCTCCGACTGAAAGGAAACAGAAATGGCGTGAGATTGAAAAGAAGTATATGCCTCATAAAGAGTATGAAGACTTTGATTTCTATAACAGAGGAGGCACTTTCTTTAGACAATCACACATATTTACGATTCCTTTTTATTACATTGAATATGCTTTAGCAAAAATATGTGCTTATCAGTTCTGGAGAGATTCAAGAAATGACTTCAATGGCACTTGGGATCGATATATGGAATTATGTCAATTGGGAGGCCAACACTCATTCTTAGAATTACTAAGACGTTCAGGTGTGAAAAGTCCATTTGATAAAGATACGATTAAGAACTTAATGCCAGAAATTATTGGTTATTTTGATCAAATAGATGACAGTAAGATGTAAGTTTAAACTCAAGGATTTTATCCTTGAGTTTTTGATTGTAACAATACAGAAATAAAATTCTATTATATTGTATTATTTGGAAGTTTATGCTAAAGTTTATGTGGATAATTCAATGATTATAAATATTGGGAGGCGTTATGATTATTTCTGGTACAAAAGGAAAGACATTAAAGAATACGGTCTTGGTAAGACATACATGTTCTAATTGCTATAATACAAAACACATTGCAGTGGGTGCGACCGAATATTTTCATATTTTTTGGATCCCGATATTTCTAGTAAATAAAAGAGTTGTTTTGGTATGTTCGCATTGCAGAAAAAAGATGGAATACAAGCTTCTAAATATAGATGAGAGACCTGAGATTCCCAAAAGTCTGTTTGCTATGAAAAGAGTATGGCCGTTTTATTTAGGAATATGGTTGATTGTAGGTATCTTTATGTATAGTGGTGTAATAATGTCACTAGGATAGATATTATTAATGACTTGAGTCATAATATTTGTTGCTAATTGAAGCCAGTAAAGCAAGATATCCACGACCAATCCACAAGTTATCCACAAACTCTTGTAGGATTTGTGGATAACTATTAATTTGTAAACTATATCAACAATCAAAAAAACTGTTCATTGATATAAAACAAATGAATGGTATAGGTTAATTGGTCATATAATCTTCAGCATTTATAAAGCACTTTGCTACGCCTCTTCTATAAAAAAGAACAACCGTGTATACGTTGATTGATGTTCTTGGCAATACTTAATGCCTTCATCTGTGTACTATAAAGATTTTTGAAAGTCTTCACCTCAAAAGAAGTTATAAGATAAATTAAAATATATTTAGCATTGACCAAATGATAATTATATTGTAAACTGTGTAAAACCGATGATTAGAAGAGTAGTTATATGAGAACACTTTAGAGAGCAGGGGATGGTGAAAACCTGTGTGGTTGATTATGATGAAAGACGTCTTTGAGGTGTCTGTGTGAATGTCTATTAGCACAGATCGTCTGCCCACGTTATAGGGTCATAAGAGGACTTTTAGTCAACTAGGATGGTACCGTGGATATGACATTCACTCCTAAATGGAGTGGGTGTTTTTTGTTTGTTGGGATTGTACGAGACTCGAAGTTAAAAGAAGGGTGGCACCGCGATTATTCGCCCCTTCCTACTGGATTTGTTAATCAAATCTGACTTATGGAGGTGTATTATGAGAACCATGATTCAAGAAATTAATGGAGAAAAAGAAGTAACGGTGAGTGGCTGGATTCATAGAATCAAGAAACTTAAAGCAGTCGTATTTGTCATATTAAGAGATCGAACAGGATATATTCAGTTGGCAGTAGATCCTGAGACTTTTGGACATCTAAAACTAGAAACTGTTATTTCAGTAACGGGTTCGGTCGTATCCAATGTCAATAAATACGGCCAGTATGAAATTCAAGTAAAAACGTTATCTGTGTTATCGGAAGTGACAGAGGATTTACCGATTAAAATAAATGGTAAGTCATTAGAGGTTGGTATGGATACCATGTTAAATAACCGAGTCTTATCACTTCGTCATGAACAGGAATCTGCAATCTTTAAGATTCAAGCAGTTATTTCACAGAGTTTTAAATCCTTTTTAATCTCAGAAGACTTTACAGAAATCCATAGCCCGAAACTTGTTAAGGAAGGCGCTGAAGGTGGTGCGAATGTTTTTAGTTTGGATTACTTTGGAGACATTGCATATTTAGCACAGAGTCCACAGTTTTACAAACAGATGATGGTTATTTCAGGACTTGAACGGGTATTTGAAGTCGGATCTGTTTTTAGAGCAGAATCACATAGTACGGTTAGGCATCTAAATGAGTATGTGAGTATGGACTTAGAAATGGGTTTCATTGAAAGTGAAGAAGAACTAATGGCACTCGAGACAGAGCTTTTAAGACATATTTTCTCTGAGATTGCTCGTATCTGTTCTAAGGAATTGAAGTGTTTGGAAATTGAATTGCCAATTATACCTAAGGTCATTCCAACCATGAAACTAGAAGAAGCCACTGAACTTCTGAATAGGATATATCATAAAGAATTAGAGGGCGATTTAGACCCGGAATCAGAGAGCTTAATATATAAACATATGTTTGAATTAACAGGTTCGGAGTTTCTATTTTTAACCCATTACCCCAAGAAAAAGAGACCTATGTATACCATGCCTGAAGGCAATGAAACTAGAAGTTTTGACTTATTGTTCAGAGGACTAGAAATAACAACCGGCGGTCTTAGGATTCATCACTATCAACAGCTCATAGACAGCATGTTGGAAAAAGGATTAAACCCAGACCAATATGAATCCTATTTAGAGGCGTTTAAATACGGTGTACCACCACATGGAGGATTAGCGATAGGATTAGAACGCTTAACAGCTAAAATCCTTAATATCGAGAATATAAGACGAACAACATTGTTTCCTAGAGATAGAAATAGATTAACACCTTAAATGAAGCTGCATCTGACGATGCAGCTTTTTTGTATTCGTTCTCGAGTATTTATTGTTCATTTTAAATGCAACTCTTATTAGTTGTTAGTCTAAAATGAAGCATGTTTTCATTATAATGATACAAGTAATGTACATAGCAAATCATGTAAAAGTATTGGTAGAAGTATGCTGTTATCAATGTTTGAATAAGGTGGTCTTATGGTCACAAAAGTTCTTTTGAGAGAAGAAGATACGTTTGTGACAAGCACTTTAGATGTCATAAAACCAACAATAACTGGTATATAAAACTTAAAATGATAATGTTATAGATTATAAAGATACAAATGATAATTAAAAGATATTCGAGAAATTGCCTTTTAAGACAAAATCCTGTATTTTTTTATTTCTTGTGTTAGGACTCTATTTTTGAGAATGTATTGAGTCTGAAAAATGTAGATGATATAATAAATTTAGA
>JABXKX010000636.1 GCA_013619035.1 Peptostreptococcaceae bacterium | reverse complement strand
AGGTATTTGTTTTCCATGTAATATCAAATGTGCTATTTCATGAAAAAACGAAAACCAAAAGATATCTGCATATTTATATCTTAAACTCAATTGTATTAATACTTTATCTTTCTTAATCCACTTAGTTGCCCCATGAGCATATGTTTTAGGAAGCTTAGGTACAAATGCTATAGCGATCCCTATCTCTCTACACAGTTCTCTCATTATAGGAATAAACTCATTAGGAGACAAAAGAGTCATTTCTCTAAATGCCTCTATTTCTCGTTTTAATTTAGTCATATTAAATGGATCAGTATGAATTTTTGCAGCAATCTGTTCTCCTCTAGCAATCCATGCAGCTTGTGCATATCCTGAAGCTCTATTTTTTCCCTTTTCTCTAAAAGCACAATCGTAAACACTTTCAATTTGAGTTAACTTCGAAACCCTAAAAAAGGATCTTAAATAGTCAACTTTCTCTTCAATTTTCCTTGTTTTAGTAACCCATAACAGATTGGTCATAAATGCATACGGAATTTCTCTTGCAATCTCTTCTTCAATTTGAAGTTGTTCTAATTCTGCGTGTTTTACAAGTTGCTCTCTGTAATTACTTTCTAGAGTTAACCAAAAGCAAGTTTTAAGTCCAAAAACTCTCTCCAAACGAATTGCGAATTCAACAGTAATCTGAGACTTCCCTTTAATCACTTCATTAATATGCTTAGGCGTATAATCTATTCTACACGCAAGTTCCTTTTGTGAAACACCGTATTCAGACATCATTTCACGAATTGTTTCTCCTGGTAAAACTAACTCATCAGAATAATATTTCTTACTCATAGTGATTTGATACCTCCTCTACTTCTATAATCGTTATCGATTTCAAATCCTCTATCTCTCCATTTAAAGGCTCAATTATCAATCTATATCTCTCTGTAAGATCAATTGCAAACTGTCCTTCTCTAAGGTCTTTCAACCTGTGCCGTCTAAAAGGAGGTGTATTGGGTACATCTGCTAAAGTTTCAAAAGCTGTTAACTGTGTTAATCTTAAATGAAGTTTGTCTCCAACTTTCTTGCCAAATTTTCTTACTGCTTCTGATTTCTTCCTACAGTATTTTTCTACTTTAGCATTTTTATATTCTAGCTCCATATACACCTCATTTAAATTAACCCCTAAGGTTATTTTATCTATACTTTAATTATATCTAAACAACAAAAAAAATCAACCTATTAGGTTGATTTAATTAAGCCATCTATTATACGGGCAAGCATTTATTAGAACAATTGTTTATATACAAACTCTACAGATCTTTAACATGCCTAAGGACATCTGATAACAATTCAATGTTTTTTTCGATAATTTGTTGGACTCTTTCGTTCTGCTCACCGTTTTGTTTCCAATACTCTTTATTTACTGAAGAAGTTGTCTGTAATAAGTCTCCAGGGTATTCATCCCCTTCAGACATGATGTTTTCTTCAAGAACATCAATTGCAAAAGGCATCATAATATCTAAAGCGATATCATGACTGATCATGGCCTTTAGATCTTCATTTGAAAATTCTCTTAGCATCCTTTTGTTATAGATTTCTGTACATCTCTCATCCATAGAAATGCTGGTATCTTTCATTATTTCTGATAAGGTTTTATTAAACTCATATTTTATAATCATAATTGCCTCTTTCTTTAATAAAAGAATCTTATAAGAAGAATCTTAAGCTGTATTTATTTCAATTTAATTAAAGTATGTTGTTTACCCTTTAATGTAATATACTAGAATTCAAATCCGAACCGGAGATACCTTCGAGTATTTCTATATCACCTTCTTTAATACAATTAATCTGTTTTAGAATATCATGATCTACAGAAACCAAATATTTGAACCATCAACCTCGGTTTATTATCATAAGCAAGATATAAACCATCACATAAATCCCTTCAGATTTATCAAAGGCTATTCTTGAGATGCATTGAGCTGATCCAAGTTGAGTAACTGAAACTCCTAGAATTGCATACATAATAGAAAATACAACTTCATATTTTCGAGTTTTTATCACCATTACAAATACAAGTAAAAGCAAAAATATCATATTTTGCAATTTTGTTGTCTTTAAAACACTTCTATATCTTACCATATGAGGACCTTATTTTATATTATTATTTTATTAATCGATTAGGATATTATGCTCAACACATTTACTGATTATGGTATAATTAGATGCAGTAACAGTCTCTAAATGATTGAATAATGATAACAATAACGGCAAAGGAGAATTTAAAATGGTTCATTTAGTTTATTGTGATAACAAGGAAAATGTTTTAGAGAATATTCTTAAGGGTGACAAAACGATGATTATACGAGCAGCAGCTGGCAGAAAGATTCCACACAGTAGAGTCTTTGAAGGTGATCAACTTTATTTAATGAAAAAAGGCAGTGGACTCATATCTGCGGTATCAACTGTTAAAGGGGTTCAGAATCATGTCAAATTATCTGAAGAAGAATTAAATGACGTCTTAGACAACAATCAAGATAAACTTAACCTCACTGAAAAACAAAAAAAACGTTGGCATAAAAAATGTATGTGTTTAGTTGAAATCTCTGATGTGAAAGAAATAACGCCATTGGCATTTGATCGTCAAGGCAATATGGATGACTGGTTGATCATTGAAAAGATCGAAGATGTTGTTGTTGGCACCAGTATTCCATACAACTATGACAACTCTAAATTTAAAAAACAAATTAAAAGGACAGTCTCTAATCGGACTGTCCTTTATCTCATATATTCATTTTACCTAATTCGTTTTCAAATCATTATTATCTTTTATTTTCTACCAGTTGAATTCTATACCCATTTGGATCTTTGATAAAGAAGAACTTTATAAAAGGTGATGGCTCAAATGGTCCTTCTGAAATATCTATCCCTTTGTCTTTTAAATGACTCATAAAATCATCCACTGACTCTACTTCAAAACCAGTTGATACATAATCTGTATAAGAAACATCTTTTACGTTCGCATTAGCAATCAGCTCAAATTTAGTCTCTCCTGATCCTAAAAATGCAATCTCCATATTAGGACCTGCTTTTACTTGATTACTTATTTCTAATCCGAGAATCTCTGTGTAAAAGGCTAAAGACTCTGCCATGTTTTTGACCATAATCGTTGTCCATAAATTCTTCATTTAACGCTCCTTTACTTATTATCTAAATACATCACCAGTTTATCCAGTGCGTAAGCATCTGCTCTTTTTTCATATGGCGTTGATCTGTATCGCCATCTGTATGACTCTATTAATTCTTTATTATCACTATTTTTATTGATCTTTTC
The DNA here is from genome assembly GCA_013619035.1 of Peptostreptococcaceae bacterium. The sequence continues at coordinate 963 of JABXKX010000636.1, read as the reverse complement.
ACTGAGTTTAGCCAATTCTCCATTGTAGTCATTTAACTTAATGCTGTTGCAATAATCTTTCGAATTCATACCTGACTCTAAAAATTCCAACCAATGTCCTTCTTCATGATATAGGAAAAAGTAAATGATATAAATGTCTTCAAAACAACCTAACTTACTTGTTATAACCTCTTTGATACGATTGAGGACATAATCATCTGTCTCTTTTAACATCTTAAGTACTATTTCAATATCCACATTCATTAAGTTTATTCCAAAATCAAGATCTTCATTAAAAATGCACATAAAATAGTATTGTTTAGCCGTTTTGGTATCATATTTCACATAAAGCTTAACACGTTCATCTAACAGTTGTGTTGCAATATCTTTAATTGTCTTCATAACCTCTTAATCAACTCTCTTTTCATATTGCTCTAACATATCTAAGAAGGTCTTACTTTCTGTCTCAAATCCAATGGTCTGAAATAACTCAGACAATAATAGCATAATATTCGGTGTAGAGTGTCCATCTTTTAATGTTTTTTCTTGAAGGAACATTAAAGCACCATGTATATCACCACTATCTCTTATAGCAGTTGCTTCGTTGATAAATGCTAGAGATATGAGATCGTCAGGAATAATTTCAACAAAGCCAGATATCAATTCAATTTCTTTCCCTTCATAGATTGCCTTCACCCTCTCACCAGGTTTAACAACACCCTTTTCGACTAAAGCATCAACAACAGAGCTTTTTAAGCTTTTTTCATAGTATTCATCTTCTAATATTCGGTTTGCAAAAGACGTTCCCCACTCTTTTGTTCTAAGCACTAAATGATATACCACCTTAGCCTTATCAGTTTCAGAAATATCATCTGCAAACAATATATAAAGTAGCTCTATTATCTGATTTGATGTTAATAGTTCATCATTTGTAGGATCAAACGACTTATCTTTAAAAACATCTTTTAGTGTCACAGATATCTC
>JABXKX010000235.1 GCA_013619035.1 Peptostreptococcaceae bacterium | reverse complement strand
TTGAATTAAAAACAAATTATATGTCTTGATAGTATTGTCAGTTAAATCACGAATTGATAAAAGTTGATTGAATTTATTTATGTATGTATCATATTTAGATATTATCATATGGTCCTCCTATAGATAGTTTAATAGACTTAATTACGAAACTATATTTGGAGGACCTCTAGGAGAAACTATGAAATTGCTTAAGTTAATTTGTAACGTTAAAATAATCATGAAAGTAATCTTCTTTTATTTATTATTACTACTTATTTGTGATGATTAAGCATAATATATTAAAATTAAAGTACTACTGTTATTTTATGAGTAAACTAAGAAGATAAAACAGAAGGGTTTCATATCGCAAAGCGATTTTGTTCAATAATAATACTGCAGTCACTGACATGAGAGTGTTGAGCGACGAATTGCTACCGGTATAAACGACGATTTATTTTATCGTGGTAATTCGTTGAAACAACGCGTTGGTATCTGAACTACAGAATATAATCATTAAAACGACACTTACTCGTAGGTTTGTTTGATGCAATAACTTATTATTGTATGAAATAAGGCTATGACATAATTGCCATAACCTCATTAAATCTAGAATAATGATTGAGCATCGATTGCTAACATCATAGTTTCTGCATCGATGACTTCTTTTTTCAGTTGTGCACCAAGATCCAGGGCATAGGTCATAACATTATCGATTAATCGTGGATTGCCACGGCTATAACTGTGAGCAGCACTAATGGCTGCATCTTCAATGATTGTTTTGCTAGAACCTGCAATGGATAGTTTGTGTGAAATATATGCAGAGACTTCACTATCATCTAACCCATTATAGTTGTAATGGACGGTTATGCGTTGTCTTAGAGCTTCATGTACAGGTTTTTCTAAAGTATGATTTAAATGAGGTTCTCCAGCTATGATTAAGGTGAAACAGTTAAGTGAATCATAACCATGATTCATGAGCATTTTCAGATCTTTGAGGATACCTGAGTTTAGATATTGTCCCTCATCGATTGCAATTATTAACGGCTTACGCTTTTCTTTGTAGAGATAGTAAATACGTTCCTGAATACTTTTAAACATGGTAGTTTTACCACCTTTGACTTCTAAACCAAGCGAAGTACAGAGTTGTTTATAGAATTCAGAAACAGAAACTGTTGATAAACAGATGTACTGCATTTGATAAAGATTCTGATTAAGAGATTTAGCGAAACATCTAAGAGTGTATGATTTACCCATACCTGGTCTGGCGGTGAAAACACCAATGCCACGTATGTCTTTTAGGTAGTTCAAACGGTCAATCATAGCTTTATGATCCTTTGATTCAAAGGATTGAGACTCTTTTAAGAGTTGTTTATCAAATGGATTGTGAGTAAGTCCATAAAATGAATTAAACATGATTTTCACCAACCTTTCTTCTAGAGTAATCTAAGTTATCATGTGGGTTATTACGTTTGGTTCTTGAGTTAGCAAGCTTATCGGTTCTTACAATTGGATAACGATTATCATCATATAAGATATAAGCATCATCCATAGCACCAGGTAGAAATTTGACTTGAACTTTCATACCAATGAATTGTTGTGGTGCATCGTAATAGGCCTTGTTGATAGAAATACAAGCATCGTTGTTTACTTTTCTATCCACTCTATTATGGAATGATTCATCTAGCCACTCGTGTGATTTAGGTACTTTGATTTGTCCTTTGGTACGGATAAAACGGTCCATAGGCGTTTCTTTAATAGCACTATGAACAGTTGTATTATGTTGTCTAATATAATCGTTAAGTAGTTTGTTAAACGCTTCTAGAGAGGTAATTGTTGATGTATCTAAACCATTTAACCAACGATCACGAAGTGTTCTGAAATTCCGTTCTACTTTACCTTTCGAAGCTCCGTCCCTGACTGGTGTGTGGAGTTTCACAGTACCAATAGATCCACAAATAAGAGCAAGCTGTTTATCAATGTAGTTACTACCGTTATCCAAATACAATTTGTGTGGGATACCGTAAGTAGAAACAGCACTTTTAAGTACTTTTTGAAAGTTGTAAGCGTTGTCATTGTAAAAGATCTGACCACCAACTATTAACCTCGAGTGGTCATCAAGAATCATAATAAGATAGGTACGACGTTTTTTACCATCTTCAGAGATGTAAGGTAAGTAACAAGTATCTGCTTGCCACATGGCACCAAAGTATGGTTCTTCAAAGGCTTTTCTATCTTTGATATTTAGATTTCTAGCAGATTTTAAATCATGCTTTTTAATAAATCTTTGAACGGCAGCAACAGAAACTGTAGCAGGTATAAATCCATTTTCAACTAATCTAAAATAGATTTGAGTAGCGTTGAGTTTAGGAAACTTCTCTTTGAGAATAAAGATTTCTTCTATGGCTGCACTGTTAAGTGCGCGTGATTTGCCTGAATCAGATCTAGTTTTAGGCATTAATCCATCCATACCATAATTGCGATAAGCTTCATTCCATTTTTCTAATGTTTTAGGATTGTACTTGAATGAAGTACCGTCAGGCAGTGTGAGTTCGTTTGCAGTTACTTTTCTAAAGTATGCAGCAGCAGAAGGCTCAAAGTAGGTACCTTGAATAACAGGTGCTATAAGAGCAAACCTGAAGTGAGCGATATCGATTGGATTGGCTTTAATTTTAGGCATATAATTCCTCTCTTTCTTCTTGTGTTAAATCACTACTAATGATAATAGTGAAACAAAGAAGAATCTATTTCGGAATTATGTAAAAATCAAAAAAAGACGATAAATAAATCATGAAGAATTAGAATGTGTTGTTTTAAAGTTCTGAAGGAAAGAAGTCTTAGTGATCTGATAAAAAGAAGAGACGGGTTTACTACTACATAAGATATCATCAATGAAATTTACCTCTGAAATAACAGCATCATTAAGAATGCCTAACCAAATGTGCTTCTGTTCTTTGAAAAGTCTAATCCACTCATAAAGTGTAGAAATGGCGATCTGAAAGAAATCACAAAGGTATGTAATTGTTTTAGAACCAAGAAAATAGGCTCTAAGGACTTTAAGAACAAATGATAAAGTATAAGATCCAAAAGGTATAAGATGGTCGGGAAGAATAGCATGAGTATGATTACAAGAGTTACAAATAACTCTTGTAATAGAGACTGTATGACAAGTGTTCAAGCCATTTTCAAAGGTGATTATATTTCTAGTATAAGAAGAAAAGAAGGTGCAATTAAACTTAGCCCTACAATGAGAACAGATGAGTAAATGAATATTTAGATTTGAATAAACTGTATTAAATCTTCTTAAGTCGGACTTACAACTCAAAAAAGACTTGCCAAAAGTGTGAAAAACTCTTATCATAATGTTATATTTATGTGGTTCTCTCAAGGACTATGTATGTGGAGAAAGAGAAGAAACTATGCTTGCAGGCTGGGTGTTCTTCTCTTTTGTTTTTTGCCAATAACAAAACACTATATGATATATAAGAATTAATCAAGAAAAATATTGTGTCGTAAGAAAGAACACAGTAAAGTAGGAACGAATTAAAATTACGAACAACAAATTGTCGCTAACTTGTAGCCGGTAGTACCTGTAAATTGTTGCTTAACAAAGGACACAGTAGAACTTAGATATTTCAGTGGATTAATTTTTGTTATAGTATTTAATTGAATTTAATTCAATTTGATTTGACTTTAGATGATTCATAGTCACTTTAATTCTAGATCATGTCATTGAAATTGAAAACTATTTGAATAAGAACCTGCAACTCTAGTTGTAGGTTTTCTTTGGATGTGCGAGTTCTTCTGATTTGTGTGGGTGTGTGATTGTAATATTTATCACTAAACGTGTCCAAGGATTTGACCAAAATCCAAATATCGAATAGGATTGTTAGAGATCCATTGAATTAGTAAAATTATAGGAGTATTATGATATTGAGTAGTTGCTAAATTGCATTTTTGAATTGGATACTGGAGTTATGGATTGGGAGGGGATTATATGAGTATTGTATTTCTAGTTATAGGTTTTATTGTTGGTAGTATAGGTTTAAGTCAAATATTGATTACTATATTTTTCTCAAAGAAATTCACTAAAATGTTATCAAGTTATGATTTGCTTCTAAATCCTAGTGTGATTAAAAAGAGAGAAAATTTGACGCTATTTTTCTGGTTGATAATATACTCTTTGATTGTGGTAGCTATTTACACGTTCGCTTTCGATCGATTACTATTTTTTAGTATAGGAACAATGATTTCAATTATAATGGGATTTGGTAAATATGGATTAAAC
>JABXKX010000437.1 GCA_013619035.1 Peptostreptococcaceae bacterium | reverse complement strand
ATCTTAATTATTATTCTTTTTTGTTTAAAATCTATATTGATTAGAATCTCGCAAACGATTTTGGTGATTCAAAGTACAATTGTTGATCAATATTTCTTAGTAATTCTGGATGATTGGTTTCAAGTTGTCCAAACTCATAAAGCTCTTTTAATGAAATCACACCAGTGATCCATGAAGAAAATTCATTGATCTTAACAATAATCGTTATCTCGTCACCTCGTCCAATAACAGCTGTTTTGTCTTCACTTCTAGGATGTTTTATAGTAAATGAAAGTTGATGACTTAACTCTACGTTTAACCTGTCTAAAAGGTTTTGTGGTTCCAAAGCATATGGCATTAATCCCAATGATTTATCAGCCACTTTTAGACTGATAATCTCCATTGTTTTAGGTTCAGGTACAAAACAAGTATTATTAAGCAGTTGTTGAAATTGTCCATCATGCGTTGCTATTTGTATATAATCCATCTGGTCCTTTTGACTGCTAAAGAAGCTTCCAAAGGCATTTAATGCCTTTGAGTTATTATAAAACATCTCTGCAATGACCATATTCTGTGATTGATCGTTTGACTCACTTAATCCTTTTTGTGTATAAATTAAATAACCTATCAGTTCTTCTTTGTCTTTTGCTAATACCAGTTTGCCCATTTTCATTTCACGGATACGTCTTTTATCACCATATGTTTTCATGCTCATGCCTTGAGTGTTTTTTGCAAGTGTATCATGTAACTCAAATACGGCTTCGTAATCAGACTCTGAGCCGTAAGATAAAATACTCTTATCCCCTTTATCAACAAAGTCTTTTGGTGCAATACAATAAGTATACATTGGTGATCCATAACCGAATCCAAAATTCCTATAAAAATTCGTGCTAAAAGGATATAGATAATACAGGTCTGCTCTTTCTTGTCTTGCCAGTTCGAAAGAATGGTTAATAAGAGCATGAGCTACATGTTTTTTCTTATGTAATAAATCTACCGCAAGTGAACCTATCCCAGCGGTTCTAATCATTTCATGATGAAAGTTTGTCTGAAACTCATAATATAAAACACAGCCTAACATCGTTTCACCATCATATGCTCCAATGGCTCTAATCTCACCGTTATCTGTTAAGTCAGTAAATATATCACTCAGTATTTTTATCTCATCTTTTGTGCCTTTAAAACTGCTGGCATAAGCCGATTGTTCTATCTGACTCATTTTTTTATAATCTTCTTTTGGTATTATTTTAATTTCCATCTCATCGTCCCCCTAATTTTATTTTAACATAAGAAATATGTCTTAGACACTTACTAATTCGTAACTCATAATAAAATTATATCAATAATTTTACTTCATATTCATAATACAAATGTCAAAAAAAAGATGACCTGAGGTCATCTTAATATAGCCCTTACTGGTGAAGCTTCAACACTTCCAATTTTAGTTGGTAAACCTATAAATTCATATACGCCTTCTTCTGCATCTCTTAGATTAAGACCTTCGTATATTAATATATCTTGACTGAGTAACAAATGATGCGTCGGATGACCAGGTTGTTCACGTTCAATGCCAAGGGCGTCAATGCCAACACCTTTTAATTCAGAATGTGATAAATATTCTGCAGCCTCTTCTGATAAGTAAATATAATCTGGATTAAACACATCAGAGAAACTATTCTTAGTTTTAAACAAAATAAAATCATAAGTATTTAAATGAATTGCTGTCAGATCTTTTTTCAAAATACGCCTTTGTAAGAATGTCACATCCAAAACATAACATTTACCAACAAACTGATCTATGGTATAAGCATCTGATAATTTACCATCAGGAATCATGTGTTTGGGAAAATCAATATGGGTTCCTGTATGCAAATTCATAGCAATATCAGTTTCATAAACCGGTTTATCTGAAATAATTGTTAATGTCGGTTTTTTCGAGTCTTTATTTTTATACACTTTCATTGACTCTGTAATTGTCATTGTAATATCAATCACGTTGCCACCATCCTTTCTCTAAAACTATATGTGAGTCCCAAGATTTATTTTTATCATAAATGACGAGTTCCGGTTTCTGAAGTTTATCAATTGCTAACCAAGAGGATTCTATTTCACTCCAAGAAGCAAATAAAGATTTATCCCCTAAAATGATGTCTAGAAGCAATCTCCCGTACGCTGAAGGTTCATCACCATATTTTAAACAACTGTGGCAATAGTCCATCATAACAGGGGTCACAGTATTTGAAACACCTGGTTCTTTGGAGTTGACCCGTAACATGATGCCTTCTTCGGGTTGTACTTGAATGACCAAAATATTATCCTTTGCCAATGTATGATTTTTCTTAAAATGCACCACAATATGTGCATATTTTTCAGCCAACGCCTTGCCTGTTTTTAAGTAAAAAGAAACATCTTTCCACCGTTTTGTATGTACCTTAACTTCTAAGGCAACAAAGGTTTCTGTTTTTGATTTTTCATCGATACCTTTTTCATTTAAGTATCCACTGTATTGTCCAAGAACAATATTATCTGTTACTTCAATTTTTTTAAGGACTTTTGCTTTTTCTTCTTGAATAGATTCAGGAATAAGCGTTTCAGGTAAATCCATCGCTAAAAGTGAAACAACCTGGAACATATGATTTTGAACCATATCTTTCATCGCACCAGACTGATCATAATAACCACCTCTATTTTTAACACCATTTTTTTCTGAAATTACTATTTCAAAATAATCTATAGCATCGTGATGCCATAATAATTCAAAGAAGCTGTTATACGCACGCGTTAACAGAATATTCTGAATCATTTCTTTGCCAAGATAATGATCAATTCTAAAAATCTGTGATTCCTCCAAGAATTTTGATATGTGTTTGTTGATACTTTTTGCATCATGAAAATTAACACCAAATGGTTTCTCAAAAACAATACGTCTAAAGCCTATTATTTCCTTTAAGTAGCCATAATCATTTAAATACGTTGTAATGGTTTCAAAGTATCTTGGTGCTGTAGCCAAATAGAAAATCCAATTTTTTGCACCTAAATACTCCTGTAAACTTTCATAGGATTCTTTATCAGAAAAATCCATTTGTTTATATACAATATGACTTTTAAATGTTTCAAATTCCAATTGATTTGTATATTGGGCATCCAAAGATTCTAAGTATTGATCTAAGTTTAACTCTTTTCTACCAATACAGACCAGTTGAAAGGCGTTACATAACTCACCTTCTTTATAAAGACCGTATATAGCAGGCATCAACTTTAAATAGGTTAAATCACCAGTCGCTCCAAATATCATAAATTGACACGATTTAATCATGAGCATTATCCTTTTTATGTAAGGCATGTCCACCAAATTCATTCCTCATGGCAGCAATCATCTTTTCTGAATACTTTAGATCATCTTTTGATTTAAATCTCATACCCAAAGCGGTTGAAATTACTGGTGCAAACACTTTTAGATCTAAAGCTTCTCTAACGGTCCATTCTCCTTCTCCAGAGGCATCAACAATACCTCGAATATCTTTCAAGTCACTCGATTTTTCAAGGGCTTGTAAGACCATGTTCATCAAAAGACCTTCAATAATTGAACCATGAGCCCATACTTTTGCAACTTTTGTTTGATCAATCTCTAAGTCAGAATGTTCTAATATTTCAAATCCTTCTCCAATAGCCTGCATCATACCATACTCTATGCCATTGTGAATCATCTTTACATAATGTCCAGAACCCGCCCTACCAACATGTGCATACCCGTCTTTAACCGCCGTATCGGTTAATATGTTATGGATACGCGATATATAAAACTCTTCTCCGCCGGCCATAAAACAAGCACCATACCTTGCGCCACTGACACCACCACTGGTTCCAACATCCACATAACCAATATTAGATGATTTTAGTGATTCATATCTTCTTATCGTATCTTTGTAAAAAGAGTTCCCACCATCAATAATCAAATCTTCCTCATCGAGTAATGGTCTCAATTCATCAATCAATTTATCAACCGTATCACCACTAGGTACCATTAACCATAACGTTCTAGGTTTATCTAATAAGTTAACCATCGCCTCTATAGAAGCGACCACTTGAACACCTTCTTTTTCTATGGCATCTCTTTTTTCTTGACTTCGATTATAGGCAATGACTTCATGTCCATGATCTTTCATATTTAAAGCAAGAGGATAGCCCATCTTGCCCAAACCTATTAATCCTAATTTCATAATACCCCCTATACTTTTAATGAGTGTACGAGATTTTCTACTTCTTGTCTTGTGATATTCAAACGTTCAAATACACGTTGATCTAATAAATTATGTGCACCATCTGTAGATAATATTTCAGTTGCATAATAATCGGCTAAATGGACCACGCTTATGAGTTCTTGATTAACCACTCTTTCATCAAATGGTTTATGATGGAACATAGCAGCTTCTACATAGGCATATGGTAAATCCCAACTATTCAATAGAAATGCACCAACATCTTGATGTGTAGAATGAAAATGTTCTAACTCTAAATCAATTAGAGTTTTTTCAGATGTTTCCAGTTCTTCTAATATAGGACCATACTCGTCCGCATGGAACATATACATAATCACTCGACCAATATCATGTAATAATCCTGCAGATCCAAATAAGGATGGGATTCTTTTATTTAAACATTGATCATAAATCGCTAAACAAATTCTATTGGTATCAATTGTATGTTGCCATAATTTATCCATGGCTTCTGAAGATTCTTTAAAAAATGAGTTATTTAAGATTATATTTTTAACATTATTTAAACCCATTGTCATTATTGCTTGATTGATATTACCTGTTTTTCGTCCGTAGAATGCTGAATTTGCTAATTTTAAGATTTTCGAAGCAATGGCTTGATCTCTCGAAATTAAATTAGAGACCTCTACAATATCTGCATCGCGTTCCATCAATAAAACCAGTTCGTGATACAAACTTGGTAGAGAAGGCAATTCCTTTAGTTTATTGATTTTTCCTAAATTCTCTTCATCTAATAACCTAGCACTCATTTCCAAGATACTGTTTATGCTCATTTTTAATTCAGAATCATCCCATGGTTTAAAGACATATTGTTTGGCCAGTCCCTTTTCTATTAACTTTGAGATTCTTCTGTTTTCACTGATATGACATAACGCCACTCTAATGACTTCAGGATGTCGTCTTTTCACTTCAGCGAGTAATATCTCGCCATCCATATCAGGCATTCGTGTATCTGAAATAATCATATCAACCTTATTTGTTTCTAAAAACTCTAACGCCTCTATGCCATTGGTTAAATACGTCGTATAAAAAGACTCACCTTTAAGCAGTTTTTCTAATCCTCTTAGAACTGTTCTTTCATCATCAACTATTAAAACTTTCTTATTCATAAAGCCTCCATCCCAGCTTATTTTCAATCATCTTCTCTACGTCTTTTTTATTCAGCTTTAAGAGAGTAAATACTTTTTCATCTAAACAGTCATCCATGCGGTTTTTCAAATGCATAGATGAATAAAAGTGCGCTAAATGAGATACTGCCACTAGCTCACGATTGATAATTCTATAATCTAAAGGTCTATGATGATACATAGCAACTTCAACATATGCAAAAGGTAAGGCCCAAAAATTAAGTAAATAGGAGCCTAAATCTTGATGTGTGACACCTATTGCTTTTAATTCCAACTCTAATAATGGTATGTTTTCTGCCACTGAAGCCGATAATAGATCTTTGTATCGATCACAACCATGATACAATACAACTTTACCAATGTCATGTAATAAACCTACTGATGCAAATAAACTCGGTATTGATTTTTTAAAACACTGACTGTAAATCGCTGTCATCAGTTTATTTGAATTCGAGGCATGTCTCCACATTTCAAGTAACATATCCAAATCATCTGATAAATCTTGGAATACGGAATTTGCTAATATGATAGCATTTAAATTATCCAATCCAATATTCATAATCGCTTGGCGGATGTTACCTGTTTTTCTGCCATAATATGCTGAATTGGCAACTTTTAGAATAACAGCTGTAATCGCTTGATCTTCTTCAATTAATGCCGATATTTCTTCTACTGGAGAATCTTTTCTTAACATATCGTTCAATCGATTATATATCTCCGGTATGGTTGGTAATGACTCTAAATTTTGCAACATCACCATAACCTCATGTGAATATAACATATTCTGAGTTTTTAATATTTTAAATAGGTTCATTTTCAACTCATCATCATCCCAAGGCTTAAATAAATAGAGTTGGGCTAAATTTTCATTGGTCAGTCTTTTGATATGATGTATTCTATTTAGACCCGTCATGGCAACACGTATCACCTTCGGGTATTTTTTCTTAACGGTTCTTAATACGTCAAACCCATCCATTTCAGGCATCATGATATCTGTACACAATAAGTCTACAGGATTAGTTGCCATATATTGAAGTGCTTCGACGCCACCTGATTTATATATATAATGATATTCTTTATCCGTAAAAATCTTTTTTAATGCTTTTATAATTACATTTTCATTGTCTACAAAAAGTACAACCTTCATAGTACCTCCTATCATCTGATAGGATACCCTATTTTAGGGTAGATTAAAACCAAAAATAAGAAAAATCACAGTTAAACTGTGATTTCTATCTAACCTATTCTAAAACCTTCTGGCAACGGGTCTTCTGGATCTAGTAAAAGTTTATTTATTCCCATAATATGAGCCGTTCCTGAAACTTCTGTAATGACTCCTTTGTAACCTGCAATTTCGATTTCTTCTATTACCTTGCCACACATTAAAGTATCAATAATGCTTAGATTTCTAAGTGTATCTTCTTTCTTCATCTCACCTTTATGATAATGAAGCGCTACTCTACCACCAGTCCCCGTTCCTGTCGGCGAACGATCTACTTGACCTTCTGCAAAAATACAGACATTCTTTGTATTTAATATATCTTCTGATCTAACAATATCCTCATAGAATATTGTACCGTATATTCCTGTAATACCTGTGTCAATCGGATGTTGAATCAGCATTCTATCTTCAATGTCATATTTCATCTTCATACCAATTTCAGTCAACAGTCTTGCATACTTTGGTTCAACAGAGAGGTTCAATTTGTTTACATTTACATAAATGTAAAATGCACCACAATAGACAATATCACACTCAATATCACCATAAGTTTCTAAGTTTATGATGATATTTTCCAAGTACATAAAACAGGGTACATTTTTAAACCGAACTTGATCCACATGACCATTTTTTACATCAGCGAAGGCTGTGATCCTTCCAGCGGGAGAATCAATTTTAACGATATTTTCACCTTCAACAGAAGCAATCCTACCCAGTTCAATCATCGTTTTAGTAACTGCAATAATACCATGACCACACATCGTTGATAGGCCTTCATTATGGGTAAACAACACCCCAAAATCACCATCTTCTGTTACAGGATCTACCATGATGCACCCATACATATCATCATGTCCTCTAGGTTCTAACATCATCAGTTTTCTTAAATCGTTCAAATGTTCATTAACATATTTTCTTTTTTCTAAAATTGTATCACCTAATATGGGTGGTAACCCTGAGGTAATAATTCTTAAAGGTTCTCCTCCAGTATGTGCATCAATACAATCAATCATCCATTTACTTTGAAACATTTAATCCTCCAATACTTGTCCAATAGAATTCTGTGTTGCTCTATTAAATAACAATTCAGCTATCACCACATCCAATGATTCCTAACACCTTTACATTTTTTTTGATAAATGTTTTATTGCTGTTGCACCCACGGCACCTGTCCTTAGTGCTGTTAACATTTTTCCATCCATCAGTGCTTTTATCATGCCAGTCTCTTTATCATTTAAAACCATAATACCATCGACTACTGGTAATGATTTTTTTCTGTTATCAGGAAAAACGGTCACCAATTTTGTGCCATAGGACTGTTCAACCACACAAGGCATGAACAATAAAGTATTATCATCGTAATGTACATGAACTCTATCTGGCATCAAGTAATTATTTTTTTTCTGATAGTCATAAGCTCGTTCTATGCCATCAATCATAATCAACAAGTGATTCTAGAATTTTGCCATTCAAATATAACATATCGCCTCCGCGTCTTTAGTTATAGTATAATTCGCATTAATTATTTACGTTCTAACTTCTATTATTATTGTATTACTTAAAAATTCAATTGTAAAGTTAAAGCGTTGCAGAAGTTTCAAAATACTTCGAGTTTTCTGAAGATTGTTTTATGATATACTAATATAGGGAGGTATATTATGATTAATGGTGAAAAAATAAATTTGAGATTAATGAAAGAAGAGGATATTGAATTATTTGTAAAACTAACAAATGACACCTCTGAAACTGGAGAGTATTTTCCTTATATTCTTAGAACGATAACGGATACAAAAAAGATTTTTAATGAGAATGGATTTTTCTCAAAAGAAGGTGGACGATTTATGATTGTCAACAAAGACGATTTCCTTGTTGGTGCCATTTCTTTTTTTAAGAATGCTCATTATGTAGAAGGTTATGAAATTGGTTACCAAATATTCAAGAAAGAAAACCGTGGGAAAGGTTATGTGTCTGAGGCTTTACGCTTATTTTCAGCTTTTCTATTTGAGTATTTCCCAATCAACCGATTACAGATTTGTATGGAAACAGATAATATCGGTAGTGAAAGAGTGGCACAGAGATGTGGGTTTACATTTGAAGGTCAAATGCGAAATGCATGGACTGTGAGTGGTAGAGTCATCACCAATCAAGTATACAGTATGATTCGAGAAGAAGCAGAACAACTAAAAAGCCTAATAAAATAGACCATTAATCATGGTCTATTACATTTCCTATCATTTTATCAATTAAATCACCATAGGCGATCCCTGCTTCTTCAAACAAACATGGATACATACTAAACTGTGTCATACCTGGTAAAGTATTAATCTCATTTAAAATAACACGATTTGTTCCCTTTTCAACAAAGAAATCAATTCGAGCAAGTCCATTACAGCCATGTTCTAAAAATGCTATGTGAGCAGCTGATCTGATACGTTCTAATAAATCACTCGAAATATCTTTAGCCGGAACCTGCATTTTTTCTTCACCATCATCAACGTATTTTGCTTCATAATCGTAAAAATCATTTGATGCGATAACTTCACCTACACCAGATACTAAAATACCGTTAGATTCTAACACAGCACATTCTATTTCCCTTGCATCAACACCTTCTTCAATTAAAACACGTCTATCATATTTTAATGCAAGCTCTAAGGCATTTTTTAATTCTGATTCATTATGGACTTTTGTTATACCGACACTCGATCCCATATTAGATGGCTTAACAAATACAGGATATGTTTTTATAAATGACAATAACGCCTTATAATTCTCTTCTGTTAACGACTCATATAATTCAAAAAAATCTACCGTATGAATACCTGCTTGTTTCAAGATTTTTTTTGATACTATTTTATCCATACAAACAGCACTTCCAAGTACCTTCGAACCAATATAAGGAATTTCTAACGACTCTAATAAGCCTTGTAAACTACCATCTTCTCCATGTGGACCATGTATGATTGGCAACATAACCTCTTGTAGATAAAGTTGTTTTAATACCTCAGGTTCAATTGGTCTACCACCACTTAATAAAGATTCAACATTATCTATATTATCGCATACATGCCACTTACCTTCTTTGGTGATGTAGAAAAGTGTGATCTTATATTTATCTTTATGTATGGCTTTTAACGCAGATGTTGTCGACATAATTGATACTTCATGTTCTGCAGATTTACCACCAAACACAATGCCTAATTTTATTTTAGTCATAATTACCTACTTTTTCTTGTTAAATGCAACAACAGCCTTCTCTATGAGTTCAACATGTTTCTTAGCCACTTCGCTTGCTCGTTTTGAGTCTTTCTTTTCTATGGCATCATAGATTTTTTCATGCCATTCTCTAAGTTCTTCAAAGTTACTCATCTCTGTAAAGTAAGATAATCTATAACGTTGAACTTGTTCTGATAATGCTGTCGCAATTTCAATTAATTTGATATTATCAGAAGCTTTTAAAATCAAATCATGAAATTCATTGTCAAGACTAATCATTGAATCTGTATCATTGTCATCTAAAGCTTTTAGAAATGCTTTATGTGTTCTTAAAAGTGATACCAAACCTTCATCCGTCATTCTTTCAGCTGCTAATTCAGTTGAAAAACCTTCTATCAGTCGTCTTACTTCTAATACATCCAACATATCTTTTAATGTTGTACTTGAAACATAAGCACCTTTTCTAGGAATCATCTCGATGAATTTTTCTTTTTCTAATTTTCTTATTGCTTCTCTAACTGGTGTTCGACTCACTCCAAGTTGTTCTGCTATAGCAATTTCCATTAAACGTTCGCCCGGTTTTAAATCTCCTGCTATAATTGCATTCTTAAGATAATCAAATACAATTTCACCCAAAGGTTTGTAATTTCTTATATCGATTTTATTCATGTTTTCCCCCATCATATGTTGTTACCAGATGCACCTCTTTATTTTTTTTCTTTAAATTATTATAGGCTGCATCCGCTTTTTTATAATTCCTAAATATGCCAAATACAGTCGGTCCACTACCACTCATCATTGTGCCAATAGCACCATATTCTTTCATTTTACTTTCAATATTTTTTATGACTGTATATTTTTTTGATGTTACTTCTTCTAACACATTGTACATATGGTCTGCTATCACCCTAAAGTTATTATGGTGCATCGCTTCAATCAACAACGGTGTATCAGGATGTCTTTTGATATCATCTATAACCAAACTCCTATAAATTTCTTGAGTTGATACACTGATACTTGGTTTAACAAGAACCATCCAAACATTCTTAAGACTTGGTATGACTTCCAATTCTTCTCCAATACCTCTAGCTACTGCGGCACCACCTTCTATACAGAAAGGGATATCCGCACCATGTTTAACAGCAATATTTTTCATCTCTTCTTTTGTCATTTTTAGATCAAACAGTTGATTCAAGCCATCAATAACGGCTGCAGCATCAGCACTTCCGCCTGCTAGACCAGCAGCTACTGGAATATTCTTCACAATTTCTATATGAACTCCGGATTTAATACCGTGTATTTCAAGGACATCCTGAGCAATTTTATAACCAATATTTTTAGCATTATTAGGAATAAAATAACAATCTGTATGAATCGAAATACCTACTGGTTTTTTAGTAATTGTCACCTTATCACATAATGTTACTTGTTGCATAATCATTTCTACTTCATGGTACCCATTAGGCCTTTTTCCTAGTATGTCTAATGAAAGATTCACCTTGGCATACGCTTTTAAATTAATTGAATCCATTCTCACCTCTATGTCATGTTTTTGGTATACAAAATACATTGTACGCATTACTATTATAATCAAAATACAGGAAAAAAGCTATACAAAGTGGTCCAAAAGTCTCCAAATAAAGCATCTATGTTATTTCAAAATTACGTTTCAGTCTCATAATTCTTAAGCTTGTGATCACTGAAAAGTACATGATGATTGTAACTATCTTTCTACAGATTAACCTCTGTTTCAATTTGTAATAAAGAAAAGTGTCTTCGACATCTTTTAATCCTGAACTCATACCATAAAGTTATATTAATTGATTTATCATGTATTCAGATAAAATTTTACATCAAGAAAAGCAGCTGAAAATCAACTGCTCACAAAGTTTGTACTGTAAATCATGACTGATAGTTTTAAACTGCTTTTGATTGACTTGTTTCTACTGTTACAATGTTTTGAACTGGCGCTTTTATATAGTCCATCAAAGGTTGATTAAATAAACTCAATGAGTATATTGCTCCTAAGCAGACTTGTAGTAAAACTGCTCCAAATACGACAAACCATTTTTTGTTCGATTTTTCCATTTTAATTCCTTTTAAAAAAATAGAGAGCTCGCGATATCCTAAATTAATTAATCTTCAAATGTGTTTGTTTATAAAACAACTTACACATAATCTTTTAATAATAGTGATATCGCAAACTCAACCATTTGTTTACTATATTGTTTAGAGAGTGTCCTCTAATTTAAATCTATTTGTTTATTAATTTGCTACGATAACAGTACCTGTTTTACCAGCAATACCTTCTGCAGCTTTTTCTAATGATGTGATTAATGACTTTCTACCTGGCTTAGATTCAGCAAATGCCATAGCAGCTTTAACTTTTGGTAACATTGAACCTGGTGCAAAGTGACCTTCTTCAATGTACTTATTACAATCAGAAATTGATAACTCTGATAACCATTTCTCATCTTCTTTACCGAAGTTGATCGCTACTTTTTCTACTGCTGTTAAGATAATTAAGTAATCTGCATCTAATATTTCAGCAAGTTTTGAAGAAGCAAAATCTTTATCAATTACTGCTGGTACACCAATTAATTTGTTGCCTTCTTGAACTACTGGAATACCACCACCACCTACTGAGATTACCACATGGTTTTTCTCAACAAGTGCCATTACTGTTTCTTTTTCAGCCACATCTACTGGTAGTGGAGAAGCTACAACTCTTCTGTAACCTCTACCTGCATCCTCAACCATATCAAAACCTTTAGTCTTGATTAATTCATCTGCTTCTTCTTTTGAATAGAAAGCACCGATTGGTTTAGTAGGATTTTTAAATGCTGGATCATTTTTATCAACAATTACTTGAGTGATTACTGTTGCTACTGGAATTTGAAGATCTCTATTTAGAAGTTCTTCTCTAATTGCATTTTGTAAATGATATCCAATGTAACCTTGGCTCATTGCGCCACACTCAGGGAATGGCATTTCTGGTGTACCTGCTTCTGAACCAGCAGCAGTTGACATTGCTAAATTGATCATACCAACTTGTGGTCCGTTACCATGAGCTAATACAACTTCATGACCGTCTGCTATTAAATCTACGATTGGCTTAGCAGTTAATTTTACTAATTCTAATTGCTCTACTGGTGATTTTCCTAAAGCGTTTCCACCAAGTGCAACAACAATTTTATCTTTCATCAATACCTCCATACAAAAACAACAAAAACAACCCTATACATCCATAGAATTGAACATGATGCTCTCGTCACAATGTCAATTTTAGTTAATATGACAGCCCGAAGGCTGTCATAATTGTTTTAGGTTGTTTCTTATAAATTACCAGCAGTAGCACACATTACAGCTTTAATAGTATGCATTCTGTTCTCAGCTTCATCAAATACTACTGAGTTAGGCATTCTGAATACTTCATCAGTAACTTCCATAGCTGTTAATCCAAATTTCTCTTCGATTTCAGCACCAACTACAGTTAAGTTGTCATGGAATGCAGGTAAACAGTGCATGAAGATAACATCTTTATTCTCTGTTTTCTTAACCATTTCCATATTTACTTGGTAATCTTTAAGTTGATTAATTCTCTCTTCGAACATATGCTCTTCACCCATAGAAACCCAAACATCAGTATAAAGTACATCAGCACCTTTTACATCATCTACGTTATCAGTTAAAGTGATTGTTCCACCAGTTTCTTTACATATTTCAAGCATTTCATTTACAAGTGCTTCATCCGGGAATAACTCTTTTGGAGCTAAAGCAACAAAATCCATTCCTAATTTAGCAGCACCAATCATTAATGAGTTACCCATGTTGTTTCTAGCGTCACCAGCGTAAACAAATTTAACTTGGTTTAATGGCTTAGCAACATGCTCTTGAACTGTTAAGAAGTCAGCTAAAATTTGAGTTGGGTGATAAAGGTCAGTTAAACCATTCCATACTGGAACACCAGCGTGCTTACCTAAATCTTCAACTGTCTTTTGAGCAAATCCTCTAAATTCAATACCATCATAGAATCTACCTAATACTTTTGCAGTATCTTCAATTGTCTCTTTTTTACCCATTTGGCTACCTGTTAAGAATGTTACATGAGCTCCTTCATCAAAACAAGCTACTTCGAAAGCACATCTAGTTCTAGTTGAGTTCTTTTCGAATATTAATACGACATTCTTTCCTTCTAAAAGGTTACCTTTGATTCCAGCTCTCTTCTTTGCTTTAAGATCTGCTGATAAGTTTAACATGTACTTAATTTCGTCTGTTGTAAAATCCTTTAAAGTGATAAAGTTTCTTCCTCTTAAATTTACTGGCATTGTATTTCCTCCTCAAAATTTATGTAACTTCATTATTTTTATTTTTATAATCCGTAGATTATTTAGTTATAGGTTCTCTTTCAAGTGGCATTGACATACAACGAGGACCACCTCTACCTCTTGATAATTCAGAAGAAGGCATAATATGAATCTTAACACCTTTTTCTTCTAATAATTTATTGGTTACATGGTTTCTAGAATAAACAATTACTTCACCTGGAGCAATTGCTAAAGTATTTGATCCATCATTCCATTGTTCACGACCTGCATCAATACCAGGACCGCCACCACAACGAATTAATTCAACTTTTTCAAGTTCTAAATGTTTCGCAAGTACTTCTTCTAATACCATTGTTTCTTTTTCTATTGTATACTCACCATTGTCTCCTGCTCTATTAATCGCAAAGACGTTAAGTGGACCTTCTATTGCTGGATGAATTGTAAACTTATCATAATCTACCATAGTAAATACCGTATCCAGATGCATGAATGCTCTCGTTTTAGGTATATCAAACGCTAATATTGTATCAAATGATTGACCATCTGCAAACAATCTTTTAGCAATTGTATCAATTGCTGCTGCTTGTGTTCTTTGAGAAACACCAATTGCAATCACTTTATCAGATAATATTAATTCGTCACCACCTTCGATTGAATATTCGAAGTCTCTATCATACCACTTCTTTACTCCATTCCCTTCAAACATTGGATGATGTTCAAAGATATACTTTGCAAAGATTGTTTCTCTATTTCTAGTCACAGTTGCCATATGGTTTAGTGAAATACCAGTACCAATTGTAGCAAACGGATCTCTTGTAAAATATAAATTTGGCATAGGATCAATGATAAATGGATAATCACTTTCACACATATCAGCTAAAGTATTCGTTGCATTAAATTCAACTTCCTCTTTACGAACACCTGCCATCATTTTATCCACCATAGCACGAAGATTGTCAAAATTTAAGAAATATGATTTCATTTTCTCTTTTTTTGCTTCACTTTCAATACTTGTTTCATTTAAAAACTCATCAATGAACATATGTTTAATTGATTCATTTTCTAGCGTTTCAGCAATTAAATCTTCTAGATAAAATACTTCAACCCCATTGTCTCTGAAAATCTTAGCAAACGCATCATGTTCTTCTCTTGCGATTTCTAAGTATGGAATGTCATCAAATAATAATCGTTCCATTAAATCTGGTGTTAAGTTTTCAATTTCATAACCCGGTCTATGAAGTAATACCTTCTTTAACCGACCAATTTCTGAATTCACTTGCAATTTGATCTTATTGGACATTTTACACCTACCTTAATCCCATCCTACTCATTCCGATAATGTTTATTGACATTTTTTGTTAATATATTCATTAATCGCGTTTCCATTCATAGTATACAATTTTATGAAAACCTTTTCAACCCCCTTGTTTTTCAACTTTTGTACGGATTTCGTTTGTTTTATACAAAGTACGAATATTCATACAGTGCATAAGCTTCCATAATTTGTATATCGAAACAGAAATCAACGCTTGCAAAGGGAAAACATTTTCCCGCGTGCAAGTTTATGCATAATTATGCTTGCCGCGGTATAATTATTTTTGTAAGTTTTCTGAAAATTATAATTTTAGAAAACACTCTATCGTAATGTTTAAGAAATATAAGAGCCTCTGGTTCCTTGCATTTGCAATATCATAACATATTGCGTCTACATTTTCCCATCAGCTCTTCATTTATTTTATACTGCACCTTCCATAATCAGGCGCATCTCTTCATGAGAAGTTATTAACTCATCAAATGTACCAAGGCCTTCAAGTTGACCTTCTTTTAATAAAACAACCTGATCTGCCTTTTGTAAAATACGTTTTTGGTTTGATACAACAACATATGTTCCTTTTTTATTTTCAAGAATTCTTTCCCACATCTGTGTGTCGGTTTCAATATCAAGTGCACTGGAGATATCATCAAAAGCATAAACCTCAGAGTCTCTTAATAACATTCTTGCTACTGCAAGTCTTAATTGTTGCCCACCTGAAAGTTTCACACCATTGGTACCAATAGGGGATTCAATGCCCTCTGCTAGTCCCTCTATATCTGGAGATAAAACAGAACAATGAATAGAACGCGCTTCTTGATCCATGGTTGGCTGTAAACCTAATGCCATATTATCTCTCATACTTGCGCTAAAAAATCTCGGAATCTGTGGTGTATATGCCAAATAGGGCGGCTTCATCATAAGACCACTATCTTCAATGAGTTGATTGTTCCAATAAAGGTGACCATCATCAGCTCTTAGTAAACCTGATATTGTTTTAAGAAGCGTTGATTTACCCGATCCTATTCTGCCTGAAATGACAGTAATTGAATCTCTTTTAATGTTAAAACTCACCTTTTGTATACCATTTGTACTGTTTGGATAAGTATAAGAAACATCTTTTAATACCAATCTCTCAAGAGCTATTGGTTTCATGTCATTTTCTTCTTTTTCAAAATCAACAACCTTATGAGGCTTAAAACAGGCTGAACCAATTAAGGTCTCACAACTGATACCCTCATGGATGTTGTCCAGATGTTCAAATGAAACTTGAATCTGTTTATAACGTGTAAATGCATTTCCTGCAAACATGATAAAGAAAGAAATGAAGTTCATATAATAAGTAAATATGACGAAGTTGCCCATTGAGAAGGTTTCGCCTTTATTTGCAATTGCCATAAACAATAAGATAAACCCCGTGCCAATATTAAATAAATTTTCATAAAGTGAATTTAGAATCTGAGAGAACACATTATCCTTTGTCGCATTTTTAGCTCTCTTTTGATTTAACTCTTTTAAATGTTTTAATACGCTATCTTCAGCAGCGTTTACTTGAACCGCTTGAATATTTGAGAATATTTCTCCGATGGCAGATGAAACATGTCCCGTCGCATGACGATTGGCGGTTCTATATTTTGATACATGTCTACCAGAACGTTCCATGATATAAACCATCAGTAAAATCGGCGTAAAGACAATGAGTGTCATCATAAAATCTATAGAACAAAGAATACCTACCGCAACAACAGTCAAAGTAAGTGATGTCATGACATCAAGAAGGGCACCATATGCAAAGTTTTCTATCTGATCAATATCTTCTTTTGCTCTATTTAAAACATCTCCAGTAGCCATATTTAAACTTTCAGCCCCTGGCTTTTTTAAAATGCCATAGAGCAAATTCATTCTAAGGTCAGCACTTAATGAAAATCGACCTTTCGCATTGAAATATGAGTTAAAACTGACAAAAACAATACGTCCCATCAACAAACCAAGGAAAATAAAAACGGTTGTTAATACGGGATTATTTTGTGGATCTAACGTCAGTTGCTCAAATACTTTTTTTATCGCCAATCCTGAGGCTATTGGAAATATGGAAATCATAGAGTAGAAAAAGAATGTTTTAAAAAATAATCCTTTTCTGTTTTTATATAACCTTATAACATAAGTTAGTGTTTTTAATTGATCTTTAATCTTATTAATCATGATGCAAACACCTCCTCTTGGCTCATTTCAACAAGTTTACTAAAATGAGATGTTCCACTTTTAATCAACTCAATTCGTTTACCTTGTTCTAAAACATTGCCATTTTCAAGCACTAAAATCTCATCGACATGGTTAAGCGTCCATAACTTATGAGCAATAATAATACCTATACGACCCTTCATCAACTTTGTAATGGTCAATTGAAGTTGTCGTTCCGTTTCTGGATCTAATCGAGAGGATACTTCATCCAATATAATAATGGCTGGATCAGATAAAAAGACTCTAACAAAAGCAAGTAACTGCGCTTCACCTGCTGAAAGACCAATACCACCAGTACCCAGTTTTGTATCTAGACCTGACTCAAATTTTTTAAACCAGTTTTCAATGTCCATCTCTTTTATTGCCGCTTCTAATTGTTCATCTGATATTTCTTCATTATAGAATGTTAAATTTTCTCGAATGGTACCACTGAAAAACTGTACCTCTTGTGTGACATATGCGATACGTCTTCTCAAATCTTTAAGAGAGGCATCTTTAAGTGGAATAGAACCCAGTTTAATATGACCTTCATCAATATCATAGAGTCTTAATAATAATCGTGCTAAAGTTGTTTTCCCACTGCCCGTCCGCCCGATAACACCCATGGTTTCTCCTGGACTCAATTTTAAGGAAAGATTCTGAAGCACGGGTTCATCTGTTACATAACTAAATTTAACTTCTTTAAGCTCTAAGTCAAATGAAGACTTAAGTGGTGTACAGATAGATTTTTCTTGAATGGTACTTTCTCTTTTTAAAAGGTCCTCTATTCGTCCCATGCTGACCGATACCGTTTGTATTTCTTGTACCTGACGTTGTATGGCTTGTATTGGACGTAATAGGAAATTGGTATAAGCATAAAACATATAAATTGTACCTACAGATATACTGCCTTGTTTCCATAACCAAGTACCTAAAATAAGTGTGATACCAAAACTTGTTAACTGAAGAAACAGACTCAGCATAAAAAAGGCACCACCAGACAAACCTGCTTTGATACGAATCGGCAACCACCCCATCAATATTTTTTGATAATTAGAGTATACATAATTAGAGGCACCGTTTGCTTTAATATCTTCTGTATTTTGAATTATTTCGCCATAATAACCGAAACTTTCACCAGCCTTATTCCGATTGGCTTTCCAATACTTTGAACTGAATTTTTTAATTTGTGCGAATAAAACAAATGCCATTAGAACGAAAGCTGTTTGAGCAAGTCCAATTCTAATATCTTCTATATAATACATTGATAAAACACCAACAAGTAATAAGCCATTACTAAATAATATGATGGCCATTCTCGAAAAGAAGTTAAAGAGGACATTTACATCTCCCTCAATAATTTCAATCAGTTCTCCTTGTCTGATGCCTTTAAAATAATTCATATCCAATTGCAAACAATGCGCTGTTAAATCTTCTTTTAAAGCATTGGTTGCTTGCCATCCTATACTTTGAGCCACATAAGTAGAGACAATTGCCAAGAGCTGTTGTATTGCTGCAAGACCAAAGAATAAACCTGCCATCATCAATAACTTATTTCCAGGTGTGCTACTCACTGCAACATCAATAAACCGTCTAACTATTTGAGGGTTTATAATTTGAATGACAATACCAGAAACGATACAAATGGTTAACAATAGAAACCATTTTATTTGATGTTTTAAATATTTATTAAATAGAATATAAGACATATGTGTTCGAATGGATTTAAGCTTCATGTACTCTCTCTTTCATATTAATAGTAGTATACTTCAAATTTTCTGATGATAAATGACTTTGCTGTCAGAAAATGCTCCTTTTAGCGTATCATGTATATTGAACCTTTTCAATATTTTGGATAGAGCTAAAATAAGTATATTCATTCTCGACAAGTAAGAAATGTATCTTCAACACTTCCTTATGTAACAAAGTAATATCAATCATTTCAATGCTTACTGCTACTATCATTTCTTAACAAAAAAAAGACTCTAAGAGTCTTCGTTTCTAATCACCATCTAATAGGTTACCCAGTACACCAAGAACACTACCTTCACCTTTACTACTACCACCATGTGATGGGGCATTTTTATAAATTCTATCTGCTAGTCGACTAAATGGTAACGATTGTAGCCATACTTTACCTGGCCCAGTTACTGTAGCAAAGAATAAACCTTCTCCACCAAAGAAGGCACTTTTAATACCTTTGACCATTTCAATATCATAACCAACATGCTTTTCTAGTGCGACCAAACATCCTGTGTCTACTTTTAATTTTTCACCATCTCTAAGTTCTCTTTCAATAATCGTTCCACTGGCATGAATAAAAACTTTTCCGTCACCTTCAAGCTTTTGCATAATGAAACCTTCACCACCAAAGAAACCAACACCGATTTTCTTTTGGAATTCAATACCAATACTAATCCCCTTCGCACAACATAAGAAAGCATCCTTTTGACAAATAATCTTCTCGCCATGTTCAGATAATTCAAGTGGCACAATTTTACCTGCATAAGGTGCAGCAAATGAGACATTTCTCTTACCAGCACCTTGATTTGTAAAGGCTGTCATAAATAAACTTTCGCCAGTCATCATACGTTTACCAGCACCCATAAGTTTACCCATAAATCCACCACCAGAGCTTTGCTCAGATCCGTCTCCAAATATTGATTCCATTTGAACTGGGTAGTCCATATACATCATCGCCCCTGCTTCTGCAATAACAGTCTCACCTGGGTCTAATTCAATTTCTACAAATTGCATATCGTCTCCATACAATGTGTAGTCTATCTCATGTGATTTCATAAATTCTCCTTTCGTTATGTAATACGATCAATAATTGGTTATATTATATCACTTGCAATTTATGATAACAAATTTGCATTAAGATAATATTAAGGGACCTTCTAATGAAAGTCCCTACACATTACTTCTCTTCAGCTCTTGTAAATGTTTGTACTTCATCGCCAGAGGTAAATGTTAATGTCTCTCCACTTACTTTATAGCCGATTTCTTCATCACCATCTTTATTTTTAATAATGAGTTTATTACCTTTTAAAGTGTAATCAAATGGCATCCCTAAGATTTCCATTTGATCTTCGGTAATTGTCATCAAAATTTCAACACCTAAATCTTCTGCACCATCTAATCGCCACGTTCCATATAAATCATCGTTGCCACACGCAACCAAAGACATAATTATCATCGCAATCAGTAACAGAGTTACTATTCTCTTCATCTTCTACTCCTTCTCAAGTATCAGTTCACCTTCTTCAAGGTATAATATCAGCTGATCATCTTTTAACTCATAATCATATTCAATAGTTTTTGAACCTAAATACAAGACCAATTTATTTCTATTGAATTTATATGTACCTTCTACCCCAAAGAATTCAACAGAATCATCATAAAACATAATCTCAGTTGAACCATTTGGATTAACCCATTTACCTGAGATATCAGGATAACATCCAACCAAAAGGATGCAGAAGATTATCAACCAAATTTTCTTC
>JABXKX010000148.1 GCA_013619035.1 Peptostreptococcaceae bacterium | reverse complement strand
CATTAATGGAGATAATATCAACGGCATTAATTTTTTTTCCATCATAAGCAATAGTTGTATTATCTTGGCTTGAGCCCACTATGGTTAGAGATTTATCTATCATCAATGTTTCATGATCATTTTTTATAAGTTCTAATAAATCATTTAACGTCATCATAGAAACCTCTTTCTCTATTATTGTTTATATACCCCAATTCAAAAAGAAAATCACCACATTTTGTGATGATTAAATCGTAATCTTTAAAATCTCATAAGTTAACGCCATCAGATTTTCTATTGTTTTAGATTCTAGCTTATGATGAGGTAGTGTCATAACATGATCTACTTTCTCATACATTTCTCCGGTTTTATAACGAACATCTGGCGAGGTTGCTAAATATACCGGTGTTTGAGCAGCCACTTCTGGCAGATCTGCTTTTTTCATCATCATAGGTGAAACCAATTTCATCAACAAACTTTCGCCTTTCCAAATCCCTGTTGCCACACTACCTGGATGAACTGCATTTACGGTAATATGATTGTCTTTTAAACGATTGGATAAATTAATAGTATACATAAGTTGAGCGAGTTTCGATGCTGAATACGCCTTAAAATTGGGCGCCTGATCAACAAACATGGTCTCGGTTAAATTAAGCTTTCCAGAAAAAGCAGCTTTTGAACATATATTTATTATTCTAGCATGTTCCACCGTTTTTAAAGGCGGAAGCAAACCCTCTGTTAGTAATACCTGTCCTAAAAAATTAACTGCCATGGTTTTTTCATAACCATCTTCAGACAAATGTTTTTTATCAAAGAAAGCACCAGCATTGTTGATCAGCACATCCAAATAAGCATATTTCTTATTAAACTCAACTATAAATATTCTTATGTTTTTAAAAGAAGAAAGATCTAAATATACCAAATCAATTTTTGGATTATTATATAAGTTGATCAATCTATCTCTTATGGATTCAGCCAGTTCTAAATTTCTACAAGCTAAAATAAGCTCATGTCCTTTTTCGGCTAAAGATTCTGCTGTTTTTAATCCAATGCCACTTGTTGCTCCTGTTATCAAGATTCTTTTTTTCATCCGATCACCTTATGAGCCTTTCACATTTGATTGCTATAGATAATTGTTCATAAAAATCACCCTCTAAAGAAACATTCAAAAGAGACTTCATCTTCTGTATTCTATATCTAATGGTATTCTTATGTTGAAACATCTCCTTAGAAGTTTTTATAATATCACCACCGCACTGTATATAAATCCGTGCCGTTTTAATAAGTTTTCCATCATCGTAATTGTAGATTGGATTCAAAATCTCATTGACATACCGTTTGATCCAAATACTCTCTTGATGAGGTAGTAGTAATTTATAAATGCCAATATCTCTATATGATATTTTATCCTTTTCATCCAATTCACACACCTTCGATGCATAAATACTTTGTTTTATTCCAAGATCCAATTGGACTAATTCATATAAGATTTCACTAGAACCCATATAATATTCTGAGACATCAATACCCAGTAAGTTAAATATGAAGTCTTGATCAATCGACACATGATTTGGACTCATCTTTTGATAGGATAAGATAACAAGTAATCCTTCTTTGTATTTAAACACACTATGTTGTTCATATTGATGTCGGCTTCTTTTATATTTTTCCGCAATACGAATTATCTTTGTATCATTTATATACCTTTTTTCTTTCAAAAAAAACACTTGTAGTTCAGATTGAAGATGTCTATTTAAATCAAAGGCCATTTCTTTTACAAGTGAAGGCTTTAATTCATTCTTATAAAGGACATCAATTTTTGACTCCAATATCTCAATATGACTCCTTGATTGCATACCAATCATCAAGTCTTCTATTACATCTTCAAAGTAAACATCCTCTCCAAAAATAAAAATTGGAAAGTCGTGTTTATTTGCATAATCGATTACACTCTGAGGCAATTCTGTTATATAGATGCTCTTGATAGCAAGCGCTGTTGCTCTACACTCTATCAAGTCTTTAATACATTTAATGATGGCATCCATATCTTCTCTAATAGGTGTAAAAGTGGTTAAAACAAAATCCCCTGATGCAAACATACCAGGAATACCTTCTATAATTTCATGATCTAATATGCCTATTTTCTCTATTTTTTTATTTAAGCCTGAAGAGCCTGCGATTAAGTTTAGTGGTTTTAAGTGATTCAATTGCATTGCTTCTGATACGATAATTGACATAACAACTCCTTTTTGTACTTTATACAATAAGGATATATTATTTTTTGTCTTTGTACAAATACTATTGTCTGAATATTCTATAAAATATAAGTAACAAACAAAACAGCACTTAATTTATTAGGAGGTCATATATGTTTCAAGTTAAAGTTTTAAATCAAAAGGTTTTAGAGGAAGTTTTAGAAATGCCTATGGTGATTGAAGCCATAGAACAGGTGTACACACTAAAAGCAAAAGATAAAACAACACTTTTCCCAATGGTCTTTCATGAATTTAATCCAGGTGTCGCGGATATGGATATCAAATCAGGGCATTTAAAAGGTGCTGATATTTTCGGATTAAAATTGGTGTCTTGGTATGGCGAAAATAAAGACAAAGGATTGCCCCTTTTGATTGGTACTACTATGATCTTTGATGCAAAAACGGGTGTGCCTTTAGCCATTTTAAATGCAGATCATATCACCGGTATGCGAACGGGTGCAGCAGGCGCAATCGGCGCTAAATACTTGGCTAAAAAGGATTCAAAAACCATGCTTATGGTAGGAACAGGACATATTGCTCAATTTGAAATCGCAGCTACTCTTTATGCGATGCCCTCTATAGAAAAAGTCATCGTACATGATCCAATGTCAGCTGAAACAACTCATCACTATGTCGAAACCATAGCTCAAAAGCTTAAAGATAATTTTGGAATCACGAAACAGATTGCTTTTGAAGCGGGTACGGATTTAGAATCTGCCGTTAAGTCGAGTGATGTGATTATTACTGCAACACCTTCAAGACAAGCTATGATTCTAAAGGATTGGGTACAACCAGGCACACATATTAGTTGTGTGGGTGCTGATATGGAAGGCAAACAAGAAATCGATGAAATGCTTTTTAAAGACAATATTATCGTTGTTGATGATATCAATCAAGCTATAAATGTAGGTGAAACTGAAACTGCATATAAAACTGGCATCATAACTGAAAAAGACATCTATTCAGAAATGGGAGATATCATATTAGGTCGTAAACCGGGACGCACATCAAATGATGACATTACAATATTTGATACGACTGGCATAGCGCTTCAAGATTTAATGACTTCTAAAATAGCACTTGAATTAGCGGAAGAAAAACAACTTGGTATTACTATCGATTTATAGGGGGAGCTCATGAAGATTAAAGATTTTGGTGTAGAAATATGGATGAATTTATATGAAAACAACTGTGAACATAATTTAGCAGAAACTTGTGTTGACTCTATGACTGTAGAAGAACTTTTGGAAATGACGGGTAGAACTGATGAGATTATGCATCATATCTTAAAGATGCAAATGAGTTATGGTGATATTGAAGGATCTCCAAAATTAGTAGAAGGGATTCAATCACTTTATAAACAAGTTAAGCCGAAACAAATAACCGTGACTCATGGTGCTATTGGTGCTAATGCGTTAACAATGTTTGCTTTAATAGAACCGGGTGATCGTGTCATCTCAGTCTTACCAACCTATCAACAGCACTATTCCATTCCAGAGGCTTATGGTGCAGATGTCAAAATTCTTCAGTTAAAACCAGAGAATGATTTTCTTCTGGACTTAGATGAATTAAAGTCCTATGTAAGTGACAATACCAAATTGATATGCATCAACAATCCAAACAACCCTACTGGTGCTTTAATGGATGAAGCCTTTTTAAAGGAAATTGTTGAGATTGCCAAAACAGTAGATGCTTATATTATCTGTGATGAAGTTTACAGGGGGCTAGACCATGAAGGTTCTGGGTTTACAACTTCAATTGTAGACTTATATGATAAAGGTATCAGTTCTGGCAGTATCTCAAAAACTTTTTCTTTAGCTGGTCTTAGAATCGGATGGTTAGCCGGCTCAGAAGAGTTTATTGAATTGGTTAATAGAAGACGAGATTATACAACGATTAGTTGTGGTAGAATTGATGATTATCTTGCAGGCATTGCACTAGAACATAAAGATAAGATTATTGAAAGAAACCATAAAATAGTAAGAGACAATATCAAGATTTTAGATGAATGGGTAGAAAATGAGCCTTTGAT
>JABXKX010000548.1 GCA_013619035.1 Peptostreptococcaceae bacterium | reverse complement strand
AAGTTGAAGGTGTTGCACTTCAAAATGGTGATTTTTATGAGGCGCAGCTGGTATTAATATCAACGGGTATCCGTTCGAATATCTCATTGGTAAAAGATATTCTAGAAACAAATCGTGGTATTGTCATCAATGAAAAGATGGAAACCTCAGAAAATGATATTTACGCTGTAGGTGATGTAGCAGAATATGATGGTAGAGTTGCTGGCTTGTATCAAACTGCAATAGAACAAGGTAAAGTAGCAGGAGCAAATGCTGTAGGTGATGAGAGAATCTTTAGTTATACCTTAGCAGCAGCTCAATTTAATAATTTTGATATTGAATTTTTCTCGGTAGGAGAGACTGTAGAAAAAGATAACATGACCAGTGTAATCGTTAATGATTTGGAGAATGGTAAGTATAGTAGACTGTTTTTCAAAGAGGATGTTTTGGTCGGTGGTATGTTATTTGGTGATATGAGTCGTTCCATTAAAATAATGAACGGTATTAAAAGAAATGCTCTTCGAGCTGATTTTGTTAGAGAATTCTTTGGATAATACGAGAAAGAACAGTTAAATATTTAACTGTTCTTTTTAATGAATTGATTTAACCGACTTTTATCTGAACAAAAGTTGTAATATACTAATGGCATAAAGGTTAGGAGTAACTACATGATTATAAAATGCAATAATTTAAACATAAAACAGATTGCTGATTCTGGACAAACTTTTAGATGGTATGAAAGAGAAGGTCATTATGTTATTGTAGCAAACCATCAGGCTGTTTCTATAAAACAATTGTCTGATGGTATTGAATTAGATGATGAGAATCTTATTTGGAAACATTATTTGGACATCAAAAGGGATTATAATGCGATTATGACTCATTATAAAGGGAAAGATGATTTTTTAGATGCTGCAATGACCTATGGTTCTGGTATAAGAATCTTAAATCAAGACCCCTTTGAGACCATAATGACCTTTATTATTTCAGCCAATAACAATATCAAACGGATTACATCTTCGGTATTAGCATTATCGAACACCTTTGGTACATATCTTAAAACAATCGATGGTGTGGCCTATTATGATTTCCCAACACCCGAACAATTACGTGAAGTTTCGGTAGAATCATTTCGAAATTGTGGTGTAGGCTATAGAGATAAATATCTTTATGACTGCGTTCATGAAGTTTTAAATAATAATATTGATTTGGAAGCAATAAAAAGTTTGTCAGATAGCGAACTCAGACTGGCTTTGATGCGTCTAAAAGGTGTCGGTGAAAAAGTAGCCAATTGTATTATATTGTTTGCATATGCTAGGTATGAAGGATTTCCAGTAGATACATGGATTAAGAAGGTTTTAAATGAACATTATGGTATAGATAAAGATTATAATATCTTTGTTGAATCATATTTTAAACCTTATGGTGGTATCGCACAGCAATACCTTTTTTTCTATGGACGGCGTTAATACAAAAATAATATTTCAGTATATTACAGATGCACCTAATTCCTGTTAATTTCAGGCTCATGTGCTACAATGAATTCGATTAAAGGAGAGATTAAAATGAATATTTATAAAATTGACAACCATGATGAAATAATTACAAATTCACAAATCAATA
This sequence comes from Peptostreptococcaceae bacterium, assembly GCA_013619035.1. The sequence continues at coordinate 2,672 of JABXKX010000548.1, read as the reverse complement.
AAATCATTAGATTAGCGATGTTTAATCCTACAGATGGAAGAGTGAAAACTGTTGCAGATGGTATTTATGGTAAACAACAAGGTAGTTTTTATGTTTGTGAAATGGAAGATGTTGTTGGCATTATTGGTGTAAAAAGAGTGGACAATGCGTATGTTCAAATTATGCATTTGGCTGTTGAAGAAGATTTCAGAAAACAAGGTATTGCTAGAGCTTTGTTAGAATATGTGAAGCAAGCAGAACGTGTTGATGAAATATTAGTTGAAACAGATGGTAAAGATTTGAAAGTGCTGAAAAAATTAGGGTTTAGATTCAAAAAAGAAGATGATAATAGGACGGGTTTAGTGAGATTTATCGGTCGACAAGAAGGATAATGGAGTGAGAAATGAATATAGATGTCGTAGAACGCCGTTCTGATAAACATTCAGATAAAGCTAAGAAAAATAAAATACTAAAACGCGTCTTAATGGGCGTTATTATAGTGGTTCTAATCTCGGCTTGGCTATTTATTGTAAAGTATGGTATCGATTTAGGAAAAGAGTATATTGATGATGCTTTATCAGCAGTTGAAATGCGTGGTATTGAAAGTCAACAACGTTTAGTTGAGCAAAATACAGAGTTGAATAAAGACATTGAAACTTTAAATGGAGATATTGAGAAATTAAGAAGTGAAATCACTGCTTTAAATGACGAAATATTACTTTTTAGTTTGGAAGTGAGATCATTAAAATCGAGTATTGATATTATTGATACGAGTGTTACGAATTCGGTAGAGATACAAGCTGAATTTGGTTCTAAAATACAAGACCTTGACGATGGTTTACAAGAACTTAGAAAGAGTTTAAATATTTTATTGGAGGCTCCAAGTGAATAAAATATGGGTATTTCTATTATTTTTACTTGCGCCAGTATTGGTATTTGTTTTCGTGGCGAAAAGTTATGCCGATGATTCAAGTATAGGCATTTTTGATTATCAAAAAGAAGAAATTGAACGCATAGATATTACTTCAATTGATGCACAAATTGATGAAGTAACGATTGATTTAAGAGCTTTATCTATTAAAATGACAGATATTCAAACGACAGTAAATGAATTTGAAGCTGTCTTTTCTGAGTATACAACTCAAATTAATCGCTCAATTGAAAGCAGTAGGGATCAGAAATATCTTTCTGATGATATATATGAACAACGTATTACAAGAGCCTTAGGTGAACCGATAGATTTTTATTTAAGTAATTCATCTGAAATAAAAATATTTGTGTTAAAAGAACTGGGTTATAGAGGTTATATCGCTAAGATAAAACTATTTAAACCTGAGGTATTTAAAGTGTCTTTGGCTGAGGGTAAAGTCGGAAAACTTGAAACGACTTCCGATGCTGCGATAAGAACTGGTGCGGTCCTTGCAATTAATGGCGGTGGCTTTGGAGCTGGAAGAGTTAATGGTGAACTGGTTTCAACGATGATTGGTGGTACGGTTGTTGATGGTGAAGTCATTAAAGAGTTTGTGCCCAAATCAAATGAAGATTTATTCTTTGTTGGCATTAATAAAAAAGGTGATTTGGTAGGAGATATTCCAAAATCAGCACAGGAAGTAGAAGACATGAATCCTTATCAAGGTGTTAGTTTTATTCCTATATTGATAAAAAATGGTGAAAAAGTAAAGTTACCAGGTGCTTGGTCAAAGACAAAACACCCAAGAACGATTATTGGACAATATGCAAATGATGATTTAATCGTAATCGTTGTGGATGGTCGTCAAGGAGAGTACAGTGCAGGTATCACACTTGAAAGATTACAAGATAAACTATTAGAACTCGGTGTAAAAGATGCTTATAACTTAGATGGTGGGGGTTCAACAGCCATGTATTTTAATGGTAAGATACTCAACAAACCATCTGATGGCAATGAAAGACCTGTTGCAAATAATTTTATTGTATTACCATAAGACCGAAAGGTCTTTTTTTTGAATTCAACTGTTTTGATGAAAGTGTATGTGGGAAAAGCATTGCTCAAATATTTTTCTATTATTTAGTATTTTACTGATGTTCAGTTATATTTACGCTGTGGTATTGAAGTATTATATTGAAAGCGATATAATGCATTTGGGAATAAATTAAATGGAGGTCAAAATGATTAAAAATATTAAATTAAATTTAGAAGCAATTGAGGCACTTCACTTCTTTTGGATTGCTGCAAGTGAAAAAGATCAAGTGGATGAAAAGTTCTTTCATGATTTAGGGGAAATGGATGCCGTTAAATTGGTATACGATGATGAATTTAATGCAGAATCAGTAAGAAGAGCATTATCTGCGATTAAAAACAGAGAGCCTTTCTCAGGCAGTAAAAGTGAAAGAAAGTTTTGGAATTTAAACATGTGGGCGATGGAAGATCTTGAATTAACCGCTTCTATGATTATGCCAATTAAACAGCTTAATTTAGATGACTTGGTATCAAAATTAGCCGATGCTGACAATCCAAAGAAATATGATACATTAGAAGTATACTTCTCACCTATTCATGATGATGAATTCAGAATCATCGAAAATAAGCTTTTAATCAACTTCTTTAGAATAAGAACAAGCTTTGTAGATGATGGTGTTTTAATTGGGGATATAGAGTTAGAAAAATATATAGAAGAAAAGTTAATTGAAGTGCTTAAATAGCACTTCTTTTT
>JABXKX010000302.1 GCA_013619035.1 Peptostreptococcaceae bacterium | reverse complement strand
ATCATTCCATATAACAATCATATAAATTTTTTAAAACATTCTTTAAAATTTGTTTTAACTAAAAAAGCATGGGTATATAATGATTAGGAAGAACATTTTCCTGATGGAATCGGTAACTCAGAAAGATTTTTTAAGGTTTAAAGCAAGATTACGAGAACACGTATTAGGTTTCGAAGAATTAAATAAACATGTATTAGTTTCGAAAGATTTACGAGAACACGTTTTTTAAGTTTAAAGGTTTGAAAGAAACATTTCAGAGTAGTACCGAGTTTTTTAGTTTAAGAATTAAGTATAGATCGTACAGAAGTATTTTAGTTTCAAAGAAGTTTTTGTAGAAATTTAGTTTCAAAGAGTTTTTTGTAAAAGTATTTGATACAGGTTACTGATTCTATCCCAATAATAAGGCACACCGAAAGGTGTGCCTTTGTATGTTTAATATCTTATTAAAAGTCTTAGCATAGGAGCATCCCTATTTATGTCGTAATTTTTCAACCTTAAATTCAACAATACCCTGATCATTGGTTTCCGAAGAAACAGCAATGGTACATGGTGGTGTAAAATAATGATAAACTGCTATAACACTCTCAGGTCCCATACCAGTATGACCAATACTATAGTCATCACCCTCTTGATGATCTATCATCAAACCATGAGCATAACTCGGCTTCTTCCAAGGTCTATTGCCAATATCAAAATTCAAATCATAAGTATCTTGCATGATGTCAAAAGATGTTTGGCTGATTAGATTTCCAGTCGATAATTCATGTAATAATAAACAGGCACTTCTAAGAGAACCTATAACCATGCCGTGATACAACCACCCGGGTTCATACCCTTCTTTTACGAATTTACAACCATTTAAATCACTCTTTTCTGAGGCTACTTTAACATCTACAATGCCTACTGGCGTAAATATCAAATCATACAGTGCATCTTCTAATGACATCTGTGTGGTCTCTTCTATGAGTTTACGGATGTAGTAATAACCAATATTCGAATACTGCCACCCCTCTCCAGGTTCAAACAATAACATCTCCGACTGCGTTATTTTAATCATATCATCAAATGACCATGGTGTTTCATTATTTAACACAGCTTCATGATACAGTTTACTGCTTGCATAATCTGATAAACCAGCTTCATGTCTTAAGAGCTGTTTGAGTGTCCCTTTTAAATTATAATAGGATTTATTCAAATCAAGTTTTTCCTGATCTATCAGTTTAAAAACGGCTATTGCTAACACTGTTTTGCCAAAACTCCACCATGGGACTAATCCTAAATCACCTTCATATGAACTTGTTTCCCCAATTATACTGTACATCTTTACCTGCTTTCTCATCGATAATAGTATAACATCTAATAAGCAAAAAAATAAAGCATCTAAAAGATACTTCTATTATTCGATCGTTGCAATACCACTGATAAAAGCAGTCTTAAAAAATCGTTTATTTAATTCATAATGAAAGCCTGATTGATTCAATGAATCTAGAAAATCTCTATTTAAATGACAATTGCTTGCTAAGACTTTCCATAAAGGTGTTACCTTGTTAAATATCTCTTTTAGTGGCTGTTTCTCAGGAAGTACATGTTCAATAAAGATAAACTTACCATCATTTTTTAGTACTCGTTTGATTTCACTCAATCCATTGGATACATTGTAAACGCTACAAAAAACCAAGGTCACCACTACCGTGTCAAAACTATTATCTTCAAATGGTAATGATTCTACACTTGCTGATTTTATACTAATATAATCATGGTTGAGAGTTTTAACTTGATCCGATAAAACTGGGTTTAACTTAAAATCTGTTAACGTCAAAGAATCAATACGACTTAAATCATAGTATTTTAAATTAACGCCTGTACCACTACCAATTTCTAATACACTACCTGTTGCAGATGGCATTAAAGCTTGTCGTTGAGTGCCTAGTTCTTTTTTTTCAAAATAGGACATAAATGCATCATATGTGGATTTCATAAAACCTCTTATCTAAATATTGAAATACCGCCTCTTACATTAAGTATACTAGAAAATTCTGCATTTGAAAGCATTCTAGCTGCAGAGATACTTCTACTACCAGATTCACAGATTAAAACCACTGGTTCTTTCTTATCCAAATCAGCCATAGCTCTATCTAATACTTGTAATGGAATGTTTATAAATTGTTTAAGTTTTCCTGCTTCATACTCCATCGGTGTACGCACATCTATATATTGATAATTTGTTTCACCTGACTCCAATAAATCTACCAATTCTTGACCATTTATATGTTCTACTTTTGTTCTCATAATGCCTCCTCGCCCCCCTGTAGTAGGGGTCGTTAAAATAATAGCACAATTGGTTTTAAGAAGCAAGAGAAAAAGAAAAACTATAGACATTTCTGCCTATAGTTACTAATGGAATAAATTATCTTCAATTTTTAGATCTAATCCTACTACATGACATCTGTGAATCCCTAATAACTTTTCATCCACAAATGTTAATTCGTCATGAGTTGTTTTTACCTGTTTTTCAACATATACTGTGATATCATCGATTTCAAATTTTTCAAACCGTTCTTCGTGTTTTGGTTTTTTATAACGAATACTTGGATGCATTGAAAGATAATGATAATCACTAAAAGCATCATGAACAAGTTTTAGAGTAATTACATCATGATCGTGTGTATGCATGTAGTCAACTAGTTCTTTCTCTAGGTTAACGTTCATCATATCACCCTCTTTGGTAACTGTATACCCAAAACGGTTGATTTTAAACAGTTATAAGGACTCTCTATATACATTCATATGTCTTATTTTTTCTAACAATAAGTCCACTTGTTCTACAAAATGTTCTTTTAAAAGGAGGATCTCTTCAACTTTATTTTCTTCTAATGCTTTTTGCAAATCACTCGCTATATTCCTTACTTTATCTGAACCAATGCTACCAGCACTGCTTTTAATCTTATGAACAATAGCAATTGCCGTTTCGTAATCTTTATCCTCTACAGAGTGATTAATCATCTGAATAGTTTCTGTATTTTCATCTAAAAAGACTGTCAAAACTTGCTTATAGAGCTTATCATTTCCACCCATTTGTTTAAGTCCCAATTCAGACTTTAATATAGAATCTGCATCATCTATAACTTCACCAGTCTTAATCATTGTTTTTACTTCAAATAAAAACTGCTCTGGATCAAAAGGTTTACTGATAAAGTGATTCATACCGAAAGCATGACATTTTTCTTTTACACCATCTACAGCATCAGCTGTCATAGCGATTATTGGTATAGTAGTATTCTTTTCTCGAATCTTTTTAGCAGCTTCATAGCCATCCATTACTGGCATATGTAAGTCCATTAAAATCAAATCGAAGTGTTCGTTATCAAACTTATCATTTCCCTCTTTCCCATGCTCGGCTAATACAACTTGTATTCCAATCGTTTCAAGTAATGATTTTGCTATTAACTGATTGGTTTTATTGTCTTCAACTATTAACACTTTTCCTGTCAACTTTTGATCACTTGTAGGCAAAGTAATACTTCTATCCATCTGGGAAGCCATTACTTTGAAGTGAAATAAGTCCACAATTGTATTGTATAATATAGATGGAAAAACAGGTTTTGCCAATATACTATATTGATTATTAAATTCTTTTTCTTCATGTTTAAAGGGGTTGATTAAGATCACATGAGGTCTAATAACAGCCTCTCTATCAAAAACAGCTTCTAAATACTCAAACTCATCTTCAGTCATAGATTCCATATCAATCACAACTAAGTTATAAGGAGTGACAAACTTTTCTTCTGTCGTGGTTAACATCTGAATAAATTGATCGATTGAAGAAGTGAATTCTGGTGTTATTCCAAAACTCTTTAAATATTCTGTTGTAAGATTTAGAGAATTTATATTTTTATTTAAAACTAAAGTTTTAATATCTTTGATATACTTAAAATCATTTTTTACCTCTAACTCTTTTTCTTGATTTACCTTCAGAGCCAATACAAGTATAAATTCCGATCCCTCATCCAAATGACTTATAACATCAATTGAACCACCCATCATTTCAGTTAAACTCTTTACAATCGACAAGCCTAATCCCGTACCACCAAATCGTCTTGAAATAGAAGCATCTTCTTGTGTAAATGGCTCAAACAAACGTTCAAGATGTGCCTCAGACATCCCAATACCAGTGTCTTTTATTCTAAATTCAACTTGATATTCATCTCTTTTGAAACCTATTAAGTTGACGTTTAAAGTTATAGCGCCTGTTTCAGTAAATTTCACAGCATTATTTATCATCTGT
>JABXKX010000567.1 GCA_013619035.1 Peptostreptococcaceae bacterium | reverse complement strand
AACAATATAATTTCATAAAACCCTCCATAGTTAAAATTGTAAATGAGTTTCATCAATTTTGCAATATACCCATTTGAAGTATTGTGAAAAAGTATTATAATGGAGTAAAGGAAGTGATTTTATGAATGAGACGACTTTAGCTTCTAATTACTTAGTCATTGGTAATAGTTACTTAGAAGAAGGCAATGTTTTAAGAGCTAAGAAATTTTTTAAAAAAGCTTATCAAGCAGATCCGATGAATATAGATGTATTATATGAATTTGCATTATTGTGTGCAGAGCATCATGATACCGTACAAGCAATAGAATATTATGATAAAATTATTCACATCGATGAAACACAAGCCGGAGCACATTATGGAAAAGCCATTATCTATGATGATATTGGTGATGATGACAATGCAGAAAGAAACTATAAAGCAGCATTAGAACATGATAAAGAATATTTTCATGCCTATTTGTATTTGGCAGATATTTACGATAGAAAAGATGATGAACATCAAGCAGAAAGTTATTATAAACAAGCAATTGAAGTGGATCATTATAATATTTGGGGCTTTATCAATTATGGTTCATTTCTAGAATTAAGAAATAGAAATGAAGAAGCTTATGATATGTTCTGTGAAGCAGAAGAATTGACTCCTAATCATTATTTAGTATTGTTTAATTTAGGGGTGGTTCATAATAAAATGGGTGATTTAGACCGTGCTATACTATATTATGAACGCGCCATTGAATCCAATCTAAAACACCCATATTCATTTTTAAATTTAGCAGTGATCCATAAAGAAGCTGGTAGATACAAACAGGCACTTAAGGTCATAACAAGAGGTATAGAATACAATGATAATGTGAGTGTTTTATATTACAATAGAGCAATTTTCTTAACGGCAATAGAAGAGTTTGAAGCCGCTAAACAGGATTTGTTAATAAGTGTTGAGTTAAGCCCTAGTTTAAGAGGATATGCATTAAAAGATGAAGAGTTTGATACCCTATTTAGTTATGAAGAGTTTTTATAAACTCTTTTTTTTTATTCAAAAGGGACGGAACTTGACAAATTTAAATGATGGTGTTATGATGTGTTTAAGAGGTGAGAAAATGGCAAGAGAAGCAAGAGAAAAAGCGTTGTTTAGTACTTACTATATAAAACAGATTTGTCCAGAACAAAAAATTTTTAAAACCAAAGAAGATCGAAAGATCTTGATTGATACATTGATAAAAGTTAAAGAAAAATATAATTTTAAACTATATAAGATGAGTATCAGTCCAAATGGTTATGAAATGATTATTTACGATAATGGTAATGATGTATCAAAAATCATGAAATCTATTAATATAAGTTTTGCCATGCAGTATAAATGTAAACATGAAGCATGTAAAACAATTTTTAAAGAGAGGTATAAGAGTCAGATTATTGATCCTTGTGATATCAATAATGAGATTCAGTCCTTACCGATATGTGCATATGCTACATCGGATTTATTTGATACATACCTAGTAGAAGATGCAAAAGTAACTGACTGTTTAGACTGCAAAGAAAAAGCGCACCAGAAATTAATAGAACTAATTGAGAGCGAAGGGTATACATTTGAAAGTATGCTAAAAGATAAAAAGTATAGAAATTCTTTGATTAAGAATTTCAGAAAACAATCTATTTTAAGTTTATGTGAGCTAGGAGAATTATTTGGTGGATTATCTGAATCCGCTATTTCAAAAATCCTTAGTCGTTAGGAGGTCACATGTTTAATTTAAATATTTCGTCACCCAAGAATTTGTTAGAGGCTGAAAAATTATATGACTTAATCATCATAGGTGCAGGTCCAGCAGGTTTATCTGCTGGAATATATGCCTCTAGAAAAGGTTTATCAGTAGGCATCATTGGAGAAAAAATTGGCGGACAAGTCAATGATACTTCTAGTGTTGAAAACTATATTGGTTTTGAGTTTGTGACCGGAGAATCTCTTGCAGAAAGTTTTTCAAAACATACTAAGTCATTGGACATTGATATGTTAGAAAATACCAAGGTAAAAGAAATCGAAAAGGATGGAACCTTTAAAATTAAAGCTGATAATTATATGACCTATGAAAGCAAAAGCATTTTGATTGCAACCGGTTCTAAATCTAGAAAACTGGGTGTTGAAGGAGAAGATACTCTTTATGGTAAAGGCGTGACGTATTGTGCGATATGTGATGGTCCATTATTTAAAGATAAAGTAGTGACTGTTGTAGGCGGCGGTAATTCAGCTGTTGAAGCAGCAATAGATTTATCTAAAATAGCAAGTCGAGTTAATCTTGTTCATCGATCAACTTTTAGAGCAGATAAAATATTGATAGATAAACTGGATGCGATAGAAAATGTATCTGTGTATTTAGGCAATCAGATTCAGAAGATCAATGGTAGCTCACAAGTAGAGTCTATCAATTTAGAAAATGATACTCTTAATACAGATGGTGTTTTAGTAGAGATTGGTTATGTCCCAAACACTCAATTTTTAAAAGAAGTAACACTTAATGAACGTAAAGAAATAGTTATTGATTCAAACAATCAAACCAATGTACCCGGTTTATTTGCAGCAGGTGATGTGACGACAGTCCGTTTCAAACAAATTGTTATTGCTGCAAGTGAAGGTGCAAAGGCTGCTCTTTCAATCAATGATTATATAAACAATTTATAAGGAGGGCTATAATGGCTTTATTTAACGAAGAAACAAAAAAACAATTGGAAGATATTTTTAAAGGATTAAATAAACAAGTGAATATTGCGTTGTTTACTGATGAATCAAACTGTGATAGTTGCAATGATACAACCGAATTCATGTCTGAAGTTGAAGGATTATCTACTAAGATTTCCTTACAACAATTTGATGTTAAAAAAGATGGTGAGAAAGCCAATCTTTATGGTGTTGTAAAAGCCCCAACCATTGTTTTATTAGATGAAGATAAAAAAGATTATGGTGTGGTATTTTCAGGTATTCCCGCAGGTCATGAAATCAACTCTTTTATAGCAGGATTAATGGAAGTTTCAGGATCTGGTGAAGAGTTACCAGCTGAGATGAAAGTTAAGTTAGAGACACTTGATAAACCAGTCAAAATAAAAGTATTTGTGACTTTATCTTGTCCGCATTGTTCTGGAGCAGTTTCAAAAGCTCATAAACTAGCATATGAAAATACCAATATTGAAGCTGAAATGATTGAATGTGGTACATTCCCTGAACTAGCTAATCAATACAATGTTTCGGGTGTGCCAAAAATTGTTTTTAATGATACAGAAGAACTGGTAGGAAATCAACCTTTCGAACAATTTATAGAAGCAGTTTTAAAAGCGTAATATTTAAAACATCTACTCAATGCAGTAGATGTTTTTTTGTATGATATGTTATTTTTACTGTATACTAATGTTGGAGGTAATTATGAATACTATTACAGACTTTTTAACCGATGCATCCAATGCAAATATAATAAAAACAGTGCTGATCTTGATTGTTGGGTATATCCTTCGAGCGCTCATCATTCGTGTCATACATAAAAGTATGAAAGATATGAAACTATTTCATAAAATAAAAAAAATCACGACTTATATCTATTTTGGTATTATCATCCTAGTTTTAATTGGCATATGGATTAAACCAGGATCAATGGGTACTTATCTAGGACTGGCTTCAGCTGGTTTGGCCATTGCTTTAAAAGATTTATTGATTAATATTGCTGCTTGGGCATTTATTATGATCAAGAAACCTTTTGTTGTCGGTGATCGAGTTGAAATTGGTGATAAAGCGGGTGATGTTATCGATCAAAGGCTTTTCCAATTTACTGTGATGGAAATTGGAAATTGGGTTAATAGTGATCAAAGCACAGGTAGAATGATTCATATTCCAAATCAAATGGTCTTTAGTTATCCGTTATTTAATTATAGCAGTGGATTTAAGTATATTTGGAATGAAGTACATGTGACGTTAACATTTGAAAGTGATTATAAAAAAGCAAAAAAAATATTTCTTAAAATCGCAGAAGATTATGCTCTTCATTTAACCGATAGTATTGAGAAAGAACTTAAAGAAGCGTCTAAAAGATACTTGGTCTTTTATAAGAATTTAACGCCTATTGTTTATACAGAAGTTAAGGACTCTGGCATTGTGTTATCCATTAGATACCTCTGTGAACCACATAGAAGACGTACGACGAATGAGCAAATTTGGGAAGATGTCTTAACATGTATTCAAGAACATGATGATCTCGAACTAGCTTACCAAACCTTTAGAATGGTTCAAGAATAGAACTAAATATAAG
>JABXKX010000049.1 GCA_013619035.1 Peptostreptococcaceae bacterium | reverse complement strand
CAGAAAAAGTGATTGCAGCAAGACCTGATGTTGTTATTATCAGACCGTTTATAGAAAGGCATAGCCCTGATTTTGTAAAGAGTCTAAGAAGAACAGGTATTACAGTTGTCTCATTGTATCCAGATACATTTGAAGAATTTGATGACTATATCACCAAATTAGGTATGATAACAGGTAAAGAAACAACTGCTGAAAGATTATTATCAGAGTTTCACTTAGAATTAGATACAATTCAAGATGAACTCGTTTCTATTGACAATCAAGTAGGTGTCTACTTTGAATCGTCAGATAGAGAATATAAAACTGTAACAGAAGCGTCAATGGCAGCTTATGCGATTGACTTAGCAGGCGGTCATAATATAGCAAGTGATGCTGTGCCTGTAGAAGAAGGTAGCTCTATTGCCATATATGGTACTGAAAATATTATTGAAAAAGCAGATGATATTGATGTTTATGTGACACAACGTGGTGTTATGGGTGCTGGTGGTAATACACATTCAATTGCTATAAGACCTGGATTTGATGTTATAAAAGCAGTTAAAAATGATCGGGTTTATGAAATCAATCAAAAGATAATTTCAAGCCCTACATTTAGATTTACCAAAGGTGTAAAAGCATTACAACGTGCTTTTTATCCAGAAACGTTTTGTGAAATAGAATTAAAAGAAGGTATTGTCACCAGACAAGAATTGTCAGAAGTTATGGTGAAATACTTAAATACAATGATTTTTGTACCGACAACTTCATATTATAAAGATCTAGATAAAGAACATTATTATGGTGATTTTGTTGATGTGACTGTAGATCATGATTATTTTGATTATATAGAAACTGCGATGAAAAAAGGGTATTTCAAGAGTTTTAACGTGGAAGAAGAAACGTATTTCTATCCTGAACAACCTGTTACGAGAGAAGAATGGGCTCTTATCTTATATCTGATCAATGACTTTAAAAATGAAAGTATTAATATCAAAGATAGTGATGATATTTCAAATAAAAGAATTGTTGAAACGGTTGTATTCTATGACTTAATGTCATTAGAAGAAGGGTATTTCAATCCTTCTGAACCCATAACTTGGGATGACATAAAAAGAGGTCTGAAATTATGATAGACATTCAACATGTGAAAAAGTATTTTGATTCTGTTAAAGCCGTTGACGGTTTGTCTTTTCAAGTTAAAGATGGCATGTTTCTTGGTCTTTTAGGTCCTAATGGCGCGGGTAAAACAACAACCATTAAAATGATGATTGGTTTATTGGATCCGACAGAAGGACAGATTAGTTATGACGGTCAGATGATGGGCAAAGATCAAATTGAAATCAAGAAAAAAATTGGTGTGGTCAGCCAACATGTTAACTTGGATAAAGAATTGACTGTACAAGAAAATATGATTTTTTCGGGTAAACTATATCATATGAAGAAAAAAGATATTCTAAAGCGAACGGATGAACTTTTAACATTGCTTGGACTATCAGATGTAAAAAATAGAGTGTCTAAGAATCTATCGGGTGGTATGAAAAGGAAGTTGATGATTGCAAAAGCACTGATTCATGATCCTGAGTTTCTCTTCTTAGATGAACCGACCGTCGGTATTGATGTGCATGCTAGAAAAGAAATCTGGCGTTTTCTAAAAAAGTTTCATTCAGAAGGTAAAACCATTATTTTAACCACACATTATATTGAAGAAGCAGAGCAATTATGTGATTATGTGATGCTTGTAAATCATGGGAAGGTATTTAAAGAGAATACTGCTGATGCTTTAATAGAAGAATTGGGTAGGTTTAAAATTGAACGTGATACTGAAATGATATTTTTTAATACGCTTGAAGAAGCCAATCAAGCGAGTTCTAAGTTAAAAGGTCTTTATACGATTTCACAAACATCGCTAGAAGATGTATTTTACCATTATACGAATGAGCAGGTGCATGTATGGAAATCTTAACAATCTTATGGCGAGAGTTTACTTTCTTTAAACATCGGTTCTTAAAAATTACTTTTTCACAGATGATTAGTCCATTATTATACTTAATCACATTTGGTGTTGGTCTTTCGGGGGTTGTTGTTGAAGGCAAATCATATTTGTTCTTTATTCTTCCTGGTTTATTGGCCATGGCAACGACACGAAATAGTTATGCAGCTGTTTCGATGCGGATTAGCATCACAAGGCTACATGAGAAAAGTTTGGAATGTTATATTTATTCACCAACTAGAATGTCTCATTTTGCTATAGGTTATATACTAGCAGGTGCTTTAAGAGGCTTTTATGCAGGTTTGTTTACCATAGCAATTGGTGTGATTACCAGTAGTATGAGTTGGTCCATTATGTTGTTTGTTGTTATGTTTATCAATTCAGTCATATTTGCATCCATTGGATTTATTGCTGCGATGGTCATTGATACACATTATGACTTAAATCGTTTTACCAATATGATTATTACCCCAATGACTTTCTTATGTGGGACTTTTTATTCTGTAGGTGGCTTACCATGGTACTTTAAAGCTGTTATCGAATGGTTACCTTTAACACATACCACACGTTTGATGAGAAGACTTTTCTTCGGTTATGGTATCGATGGCTTTTCTTTGTTGATTTCACTGGTATATATGGTATTATTGTTAATATTTAGTATAAGAATATGTTATGAAGAGATCAAAGATTAACCAATCCTAGTGATTGGTTTTTTATTGTCTGTATTTCTCAAACAATTTTTAAGAAAATGTATTATTTTTGTATGGAATGTGATAGAATAGGGAGTTCTGTCGATTAGCTCCTAGCAGATGATGACAAATGACCTATTATTTTTGTATTAATTGGTTTATAATCGTTATTGTGTAATTTTGGGGGTATAGAAAAGGTGAGGTGGCCTAATGAAATTTAAAGAATATGAGTTAAAAAATGATATAAAAAGAGCCTTATCTGAACTTGGTTTTAAAGAACCTTTAGAAGTTCAGAAAATAGTACTCCCATTAATATTAGATGGTAAAGATGTTGTTGTTAAATCCCAAACTGGCTCAGGTAAAACAGCTGCATTTGCTATTCCAATTTGCGAAAGCATTGAAGTAGAAGAAAAATATCCACAAGCGATTGTAATAGCACCAACAAGAGAGTTGGCATTACAAATTGCTGAGGATATCAATAACATTGGACGTTATAGAGGGATTAAAACTTTAGTAGCATTTGGTAAGACTTTGATTAAAGATCACCGTGATGCGTTAAAGAAATACCCTCATATTGTTGTTGCAACACCAGGTCGATTAAAAGACTTAGTGGAGAGAAAGTTTTTAAGAGTTGATGATTTAAAATATCTTGTACTAGATGAAGCAGATGAGTTATTAAATCTTGGATTTGAAGAGCAATTACATGATATTTTAGCGAAACTACCTAAAAATCGTAATACATTATTGTTCTCAGCAACAATGCAAACTCGTATAGAACATATTATCATGGATGATATGAATGATCCTGTTAAAGTGGATATTGAATCAGAAGTAGATATTCATAAGAAAATCGACCAAATTTATTATGAAGTAGAAGAACACAAGAAATTGGACTTCTTAAAACGTATGTTGGATTATGAAAAACCAACTCGTGCGATTATTTTTGCAAACACTCAAAATAAAGTTGAGAGCGTTTACTCTGTAATGTGTAAGTGGAATGATGAAACAGGCATGCTTCATGGTGGTATGGAACAGGAATTAAGAATGAAGATGATCTCTAAGTTCAAAAGAGGTGAATTAAAATACTTGATCGCTACGGATTTAGCGAGTCGTGGATTACATGTACGTAATCTATCACATGTTATTAATTTCAATTTACCTTTTGAATTTGAAAGTTACATTCATAGAATTGGTCGTACAGGACGTGTAAATGAAACTGGTATTGCGATTAATTTATGTTCTTATAAAGAATCAGAACGTATGGATGAACTTCATGACTTCTTAGGTTATACCATTGAAAGAAAAGGACCTAAAAAAAGATTGAGACCAGCCGGTGTTGAATCTACAAAGAAAAAACGCTTCAAGGCTGATAAAACTATGAAGTATGAACAAATTAAGATTTTTGCAGGCAGACAATCACATTTAAAAGCTGGTGACTTCATGCAAACGATTACGAGAATTCCAGGTGTGGAGCGTACGGATCTAGGTAAAATAGTTATGTATCATGACTATACTACTGTTGAAGTTAACAGAAATTTAACGGATCAAGTCATGACTTCATTAAGAAGATTGAAATTAAAAGGAAAATCTTATCGTATTCAAAAAATAACACCTAAGTGGAAACGTTAGA
>JABXKX010000216.1 GCA_013619035.1 Peptostreptococcaceae bacterium | reverse complement strand
GTGATTCACCCTGTTTTGAAAATCATTTTTATATGATGCTACTAATTGATTTTTTTTGAGCGAAATGTCACTTCTCATATCATGAATATCTCTTAAAACGAGTTGACATAATTTATTTTTATTACTTTTCTCTAACTTGATTCTATTTAGAGAAAGTTGTTGTGACATTACACGTATGAGTCTGTTTTTTTGATTTACCAAGTAATTTTGATATTGCTCTATTGGTGCGACAGCCATTTCAGCTGCTTCAGTCGGTGTAGCTGCCCTTAAATCAGATACAAAATCAGAAATTGTAAAATCTGTTTCATGACCTACTCCAGAGATAATCGGAATTTTGGAATCAAAAATACTTTCTGCTACAACCAATTCATTAAATGCCCACAACTCTTCTAAAGATCCACCACCTCTTGCAAGGATTAAAGTGTCAACTGGATTTTCATTAAAATAGTCAATGCCATTTGAAATTTCGAATCTAGAGGTTTCTCCCTGTACACGAACAGGATAGATTAAAACTTCTACATAAGGATTTCTTCTTTTTAAAACCGTTAGAATATCTCTTATAGCAGCACCTGTTGGTGATGTGATGATGCCAATCGTACTTGGAAATGGTGTGATTGATTGTTTTTTATCAAAATAACCTTTTTCATCTAGAGAGTCTTTCAATTGTATAAAAGCTTTATACAACTCTCCTTTACCGACAGGCGCCATCCCAGTGACATAAATTTGGTAACGCCCTTCTTTTTCATAGACAGATACTCTACCAGTCAGTTCTGTTTTTTCACCATCTTCTGGGATATAATCAAGTGTTATTGCATCACTTTTAAACATAACACATTGTATTTTAGAGGTTTCATCTTTCAAAGTAAAATACAAATGTCCACTTGAATGATATTTAAAATTGGATATTTCTCCCACTACAAGAACTTGGCTCAAGATAGGATCAAATTGCAATTGTCTATTGATATAACCGTTTAATTCAGATACTGCCATTGCTCTTAATTTAATAAGTCTTCACCACATTTCCATAATATGCATTACCAACACTATGATCTGTTGCATATTCAACACTTGTAAAAAGAATAGAATCTTTAAAACGAGTTTTTAATACTTCGCGAATTATTGTATTAGCAGACACGCCACCTGATAATACTATTTTTTCATAACCTGTCTGCTCAAGAGACTTTTCAAGAATCTTTATTAGAAGTTGACCGATATATCTAAATAAAGTATATGCTACTTTAGCGATATTCTGATCTTTATCATAATAAACTCTTAGTTGATTCTCTATACCTGATATATTAAAATCAAGTGATTTAATACTCATTTTTAGTGGATAGTATGATGACTCATCCATTAATGTATCTAAAATTTTTCCGCAGGGAAAATCAAGTCCCATATACACACCAAGTCTATCAATTAGTTTGCCAAAACTTAAATCAAGTGTTTGTCCTATAATTGATATATCTAATCCATTATCTTGAGATACTTTTAAAATCTCGCTTGTACCACCTGAAATATGAACTCCTATGAAATTTTCCTTAATATCGGTTTCAAATAAAACGGCGTACAAATGATTTTCTTGATGTGAAATCGGTAGAAAAGGAATACCTAAAGTGCCTGCAATAATCTTCGCAAAATTCTCTCCTGCTGTAAAAACAGGCATATAAGAACCTTCAACTGGTCTAGGTCTAGTGGATACGACAATTGTAGACAAGTTTTTTACATCAACTACTTTCAATAGATTTTCATATAAGATAGGTAAATTCTGTACATGTTGAAAAAAAGCATCAGCTTGTCTTAGACCAACCGTGCCCTTTTTTACGTCAAGTAACTTTCGACCTTCATATACAATTGTGCGACCATCCATCACCACTAAAGATGTGGTATAACAACTTGTATCGATACCTAAACTAATCATTCTCAATTTTCTTTAGAATCGAAGCCAGAACACCATTAATGTATTTAGGTGCATTGTCATCAGCAAATGTTTTTGCAAGTTCTACAGCCTCATTAATAGACACTTTCATTGGTATATCTTCTACATACATCATCTCAGTAACTGCTAAACGTAAAATAGCCAGTTCAACTTTACCAATTCTATCAAGATCCCATTTTTTAAGATTATCTGATATTTCAGTATCAATAATGGTTTTGTAATCGATAAATGATTTTACTACAGAAGTAAAATATTGATCGTTTACAGCTGTTGTGTTCTCCATTAATTCATAAGCGCTCGTAAAGAAGTCAAAGACATATTCATTATGAATATCTGCTTGATAAATTAACTTCATAATATTTTCTCTCATTTTATTTCTAGTCATCAGGTTCTCCCTACTAGACAAAAATCAAACTAACTCGAAAGAGTTAGTTTACTCGTCTACTTTGTCATGGTTTTTTCCTAGGTTAATACCTTGAACATTAACGTTAATGCTGGTTACTTTTAAGTCAGTCATGTTTTCAATAGCAGTCTTTACACTCTCTTGCACTTTCCAAGCTATTTCTGGAATTACAACTCCAAAATCAACAACAACATTCAGGTCTACTTGTACTTCATCTTCTTCGTTTATATCAACGCGTACACCTTTAGTCATATTCTTTTTACCTAAAATTTCAGCAATGTCGCCAGCTAATGTTCCATGTAATTGAACACCTTCAATTTCGCTAGCGGCTATATTAGTAATAATGCCAATCACATCGTCAGATATATTGACATGTCCAAACTCATGAGTATGTACTTTATTTTCAGACATTTAATCGCCTCCAATCTACACAATTATAACAAATCATAAGCAAATTTACAACTCCAATTCCTTTAAGGGCTTTGGTTTTGAGAATAAATACCCTTGTATTAAAGGACAACCCAATTCTTGTAATATTTTAAGTTGCGATGTTGTTTCAACACCTTCTGCAATAACCTGAATATTATATGTTTTTTTTATATCGATTACTGCTTTTAAAACTGTTTGCACACGTATATCTTCAATTTCATCTATAAATGTTTTATCTATCTTTATTTCATCAAATGGTATTTTAGAGAGATAGTTTAATGAAGAATAACCTGTTCCAAAATCATCTAAAGAGATTTTTAAACCAAGATTTTTGAGACGGTCTAAAATACTTCGTACATTATCCATACCATTTATCATAACTTCTTCAGTTATCTCTAATGTAATCAATGAAGGATTAATTCTATACAGCAATAGAGCATCTTCAAAATATTTTGCAAACTGTGGTAAAATGATGTGTTCAGGAGATATATTAATACTAATCGAAATATCACCATACTTTTCTATTATTCTTGGATAATCCGAGAATACTTTCCCGATAATCAAACGTTCAAACGAGCCAATTAACTGATATTTAGTTATAATCGGAATAAATTTCGCTGGTGATACATGACCTAATTCCTCTGAATACCACCTAGCTAATGCTTCTACTCCTATAACACGATTGTTAATACTATCGTGTTTTTCTTGATAACTCACATCAAAATCACGCCTTTGAATCGCATCTTCAATTAATTCTTTTAAGTGATTTTCTTCATGTAATGCGCGTTCCATCTCTTGAGTAAACTGCAGTAATTCTGCATTTTTGCTTGCTTTGGAATAGTTCAGTGCAATGACAGCTTTGTTATATAAATCAATATAATTCTCACCATCACTTGGATACTGTACGTACGACATATAGAATTGTACTTTATTATACATAAAGATTTTTCTTGCTCTAACATTAAACTCTAATAATAAACGGCTTAAATGCTTTTCAATCAATGCAACATCATTTGATTCATACCAAAAACCAAAATCATTACCACTGATTCTACAGGCATATAAAAGTGGTGAATCAATTGTATTAATGACATCACCTGCAATTTTTAATAATTGATCTCCTACTTGACTACCATAAACAGAATTTAATAATTTAAAATCTTTAATATCTACTAAAAGCATCGTAGCATTTTCTACTTCTAAAAGACGTTCTTCTACATTTCTTTTAAATAGATTTTTCATTGGCAAGCCCGTTAACTGATCATAATAAGCTAACTGATATATTTCCTCTTCATTTACTTTAATTTCTTGATTTTGTTGTTTTAACTCATATAACATCAACTCATTCTCTTCAAGTTTATTATCCAGTTCTACTATATTCTCAAGTAGTGAATTTCTAAGTGCATATACGGCAATTCGTAATAGTTGAATACAAATAATTAGCACAACCATTTGAAAAAAATACACACTTAATGTTGATGTATGAATGCCTATATATCTGTCTCTTATACACATCTCCGAGCCC
>JABXKX010000021.1 GCA_013619035.1 Peptostreptococcaceae bacterium | reverse complement strand
TATAAAAAATCTAAAGAAAATATAAGGGGATAAAACATGAAAAAGATTGTTAGTTTACTATTATTATTAGCATTGTTATCAGGCTGCTCAGGAGCAGAAAATGAAACCGTAGGTAAAGTTAAAGATATATCAGCAGTTGAAGGAATAATTAGAGTTGTTACAGACAGAACTGATGCTGATGAGTTGTTTGCTGAAATTGAAGAGAAGTTTATTCAATTGTATCCTGAAGTTGAAGACATCATATGGGAATCTTCATCTGATTATGATACTTATATCAGAACGCGTATGAATACTACTGATTATGGTGATGTTTTATTTGTACCTTTTAGTATGAAATCAAATCCTAGTGAGTATCAAAATTACTTTTATAAGCTTGGCACTGTAGAAGAATTAGAGGAAAAATACCTTGATGTTACGGAGTCAGATTATAATTCTATTGTTTATGGTCTACCTGTGGCACTAAACACTTTAGGTATTATATATAATGAAAGAGTCTTCAGTGAAGCTGGAATCTCAGAATTTCCAACTTCATTAGAAGAAATGATTGAAGTTAGTAGTCGAATAAAAGAAAGCACAGGTTCAATCCCTTTCTATACCAACTATACGGCAACTCTTCCAGTCTGGGCTGGTGCAATGACTTCATATGGTGGAGAGCAATATAAGAGTGAAATGTTAGCTGCCGGAACAGCATTTCAAGAAGGACAACCTATTAGAGAAATCATGGATATGTTTTATGAGTTATCTTCAAATGCTCTAATAGAAGAAGATCCTATTACAGGAAGTTTTGGACAAGCAATGAAATCTGTAGCAAATGGAGACGTTGCAATGTTTATGATGGGTTCTCAAGAAGTGAAAGCAATTCAGAGTATGGTTGAAGGTGATGAAACTATTTCAATCGCTCCATTCCCAGTTAAATTCAATGGACAATCAAGCATTCCTGTTGGCGCACCTGCTGTAATAGGTATTAACAAAAATACTACAAATTTAGAAACATCTGTAGCATTCTTAGAATTCATTATATCAGAGCAGAGTGGTTATGCTAAAGACATAGCGGGCTTGTCACCTTTGAAAGCGGATATGGATAAAGAAACTAAGGAATTGTTTGAAACGAGTAATATAATATTAACTGTACCAACAGAAACACCAGAAACCGATGAAATCTATAGTTTAATTGCTAATGAAGTTGGTGTAGGAAGACTGACTGATGTTTTACAAAAGACTATAAATATGGGACTTTACCCAGATCAATATGAAACTTATGAAGAGTATATAAATGACTTAGAAGATTTATGGGCAGAGGCAGTTATGAAATATGATAACTAATAAAAAGGAAAGAAAAGTTATATTACTTTTTCTTTTTTTCCCATTACTCTTACTCTTGATATTTGGATTACTACCATTTTTTTCTCTAGTGAGTTTTAGTTTTACGTCGTGGAATGGTTTATCTGATAAAGTATTTTTAGGGTTTGATAATTACTTAAATATTTTAACAACACCAAAATATTATGAAGTATTCAGAGTGAGTCTCTATTATTTTATCTCAGGACTTGTTCAAATCGTTATAGCATTTTATTTTGCAACACTTTTGACGTTTAAAACGAAGTTTAAAAACTTTTTTAAAGCGTCATTTGTATACCCCTCTTTAATAAGTGGCGTTGCAATTTCGATGATATTTAAGATGTTTCTGAGTCCGGATGGTACTTTTGATTTTATTCTAACATCACTTGGACTTGAGAGTCTCATTCAATATTGGCTTGGAAATCCGAAGATTGTAAATTTTACTTTAGCGAGTATTTCTTTATGGAGACACACTGGAGTGAGTTTTATTATGTTCATAGGCGCGATACAAGCCATCCCTGACCACTATTACAAATTGGTGGACATAGAAGGGGGACAGTTTATTGAAAAAGTAAGGTATATTATTTTACCCAATATATATACAGTACTTAAAATAAACTTCATTTTACTAACGATAGGTGCACTGTCGGTATTTGAGATCCCGATGATTATGACGAATGGATCTAATGGAACGGAAACATTTTTACTTTATACAATGAAGACTGCTTTTGAAAAGAAATATATTGGACTTGCTTCAAGTATGGCAATCATAATAACCATAGTTATCGTTCTTATGACACTAATTCCTAAAAAGGTATTTAAAAATAATGAGTATGAATATTAAAAAACACATATCAAATATAATAAAATATGGGAGTCTGATACTTTGGACACTTGTTATCATACTCCCGCTTATTACTGTATTCTTTGGCTCGTTTAAAACGCCTGAAGAATTTATAGAAACTATAGGTGTTATACCGCCGAAGAGTTTTCTTTATTTTGAGAACTATGTGACGGCATTCACAAAAGGAAAGATGCTAATAGGATTTATGAATACTGCCATTATTATGTTTGTTGGGATATTTGGAAGTATTTTGGTAGGTTCAATGGTAGCCTATATTATTAGTAGATTTGATTTTAAATATAAGAAACTTGTTTTATTTCTATACTTATTTATTTCTATAGTTCCATTAGAGATATCACAAGTTGCAACTTTTAAAATAATTAATATTTTGGGTTTATATAATACAAGACTCGCACCAATTGTACTTTATTTAGGTGCAGATGTTTTGATGGTGTATATGTATATTCAAAACTTAGAAAAAATACCAATCGAACTAGACAAGGCTGCGATGTTAGAAGGAGCAAGTTATATACAGATATTTAAAAAGATCATATTACCACTTACAAAACCCGCAACAGCAACAGTTATACTTTTAAAATCGATTGCAATCTATAATGATTTATATATGCCTGGTGAAAATATGAATACAATATCAACTACATTATTTAGATTTATGGGCGTGTATATGAGAGAGTGGCATGTGATTTGTGCTGCACTCGTGATTAGCATGGTACCGATGTTGATACTTTTTTTCGTATTACAAAAGTACATATATAAAGGGATGACAGAAGGGAGCGTAATTTGATAAAATTTATAAAAAGAGCATATACAGTAATGGAAATTAGAACAGGTTTTGCTACTGGATTACCTGTGCTTAGTGGTGGGTTATTTGGAGCCTATCTGTCAGGAACAATTAAATTTATACCTTTAATTCTTATGTTCATATCTGGATTTTCTTTAAATATAGTGGCTAACATAGCAAATGAAATTAGAGCCTATCTTAAGCATGAAGAGAATGAAAATACTTTTACTGGACATTTAGGTAGTGAAGGATTAGTACGAGGAGATGCAAAATTAATTGATGCAGTTATAGTGATCATGTTAGTTCTTGGTGTCGGTGGTCTATCTGGATTAGCAGTGGTTTATGTCACCAAAGATATTACAATACTCTTTATTGGTCTAGTAAGTGTGAGTGCCGCAGTATGTTATTCACTAGGACCCAAACCCTATATAGTGTACCCAATTAGTGAATTAGTTTCAGGTATCTTTGTAGGGGCTATAAGTAGTTTTGTATCAGCATATATTCAATTGGGAAGTGTTAGCATTGATATACTATTATATTCGATAATATGTATGATTATGACCGTTTTTCTGATGTCTACCAATAATACTTCAGATTATGAAAAAGATGCGGGCATAAGAGTTACACTACCTCATGTTATAGGTTTTAGAAATTCAATTAAACTAATAATACCAGAAGCGATTATTATGGTTATTTGCTGGTCTTTATTATTTCTTAAAGGTAGTATATCAGTCGTTATTTTTATAACTGGAATAGTTTCATTCTATTATTTTGGTTATATTAAGTGGTATAAAGAGTACTATAAAATAGAAGCCGTGTATTCTATGATGGGAAGAGATTGGGGACCGAAACCTTTAATTTTGATACTTGGGTTTCATTTGCTTATTAGCACAGAGTTTCTTGTATACATACTTATGGGAGGGTTATAATGTGTAAAATTAATTTAAGTTTAGTTAGAAAAAATCCGCTAACTATACCTGTTATGATTGCAGACAAATTAGAGTTATTTAAAAAGCATAATGTGGAGGTTGTACTTAATATTACAGACGATTTTCAATTTGATGGTAATCAACCTTTTTTAGAAGGAAAAGTTGATGCCATGGTAGGAGATTTAACTTTCCTATTTTATATTTTAGAAAAGGGTAAGAATGCTGTTATAACTTCTACTCTTACGAGAACTATTAATTTGGTAGGTAAGAATTACCCTAAAGATCTAAAGGGCTTAAAAGTTGGTGTTAACAGAGCAGGACTATTTTCATTGTTTCTAGAAAACGATCTAAAGGATAGACTTAGTGATACTAAAATTATATATATTAA
>JABXKX010000048.1 GCA_013619035.1 Peptostreptococcaceae bacterium | reverse complement strand
AATAAAGGAGTATTTATGAAATCATTTTTTATTTTATTAAAGAACTATTTCTTTGAATTGTTGTATCCAAGGAATTTAACCTGTGTATTATGCCATAATGAAGTAGAAGACAGTGAGTTATGTGATGTTTGTTTAGGTTCTATTCAGTTTAATACAGGAAAAGTTTGTGATTCTTGTGGAAGAATGATATTATCAGGTTTGTATCACATTTGTGAAAACTGTAAAATGTTAGACCGATATTATGATAAAGGCACTTCGGTTGTTATTTATGATGAGTATGTCAAAAAACTAATCTTTAATTTTAAATATCATGATAAAAGATATATAGCTCATACGATGGCTTCTTATATGCTTAAGAAAGTCATAGAGTTAGAATTAGAGATAGATTTTGATTATATCGTACCTGTACCACTTCATAAAAACCGTTTTAAATCGAGGGGATTCAATCAAGCGGAAGTGATCGCAAAGTTCATGTGTGAGTTAAGTGGCTTAAAACTCAACACAAACCTTAAAAGAATCAAACAAACCCCAGCGCTTAATAATCTATCTGTGGAAGAAAGACATAAGGTTCTACAAGAAGCTTTTGCTTTAATTGACGAAATTAGGGGTAATATTATAATAGTAGATGACATATTTACAACTGGTACAACCATGAATTCATGTTGTAAAATATTAAAAGAAAATGGTGCAGATTATATTTTGATATTAACTTTTGCAGTAGGGCATTAAAACCTTGTGGGGCATTAAAACCTTGTGGGGCATTAAAACCTTGTGGGGCATTAAAACATTGTGGGGCATTAAAACCTTGTGGGGCATTAAAACATTGTGAGTAATAAGATATTGTCGATGATTGAACATTGACATTTAAGAGGTGACGATAATGGAAGTAAAAAATTGTTCGACGTGTGGGAAAATATTTAATTCAGTGATGGATATTAAAAGATGTCCTGAGTGTAGAAAAGGGGACGAAGTAAAATTTAAAATGATTAGAGAGTATCTATACGACAATCCTGGTGCTTCAATTGAGGAAGTGTCAGAGCATTTAGATATTGATAGAACAAAAATTTTACACTTCTTAAGAGAAGGCCGTTTAGAAACGGTTGGTGATCAAATGGTGATCAATTGTGAACACTGTGGTATACTAATTAGTCATGGCAAATATTGTGAGAAATGTTCTAGAGAAATTGCCATGGATCTTAAAAGTGCTGCAAAAGTTATTCGAAAAGAGACGTCTAGAACGATTCATAGTACAGGAATGCATATAAAAAATAAAAAATAATAAAAAATAGTTAACGAACACCTCCATGGTGCCGATATATCTTGTAAGAAGGTATCGGCTGAACGGAGGTGTTTTTTATGAGAATAAATAACAATATGAATGTACAACAAGTTTTAAAGAGTTATAACAAGAACGTAGGAAAAGTTAAAAAAACTGGAAAGTCAGAAATGAAGAGAGATCAAATTGAAATATCTCAAAGTTCTAAAGATTTTCAAGTAGCAATGGATGCCTTTAAAAAACTACCTGACGTGCGACAAGAAAAAGTAGATGATATTGCTTCACAGATTGATAAAGGGACTTATAAACCTTCGACAGAAGATATTATCAAAAAAATGATGTCAAACGCAAAATAACAGTGGAATAGGGATCGCAGCCGAATCCTTTCTACTGTTTTGGTTTTAATGAAAAGGGGCAAACATGTCAAAATTAATAGATCAGTTACTATTAGCACTAAATAAAGAACAAGAGATATATGATGAAGTCATCGCTTTATCAAAAGATAAACAAATAGCAATTGTTAATAACGATTTAAAATTATTAGAAACCATCATGAAAAAAGAAAAGACTTATTCTATTAGTTTAGTTAAGTTGGAACAAATCAGATCCAAAACACTTAATCAATTAGTAAAGGAATACAATTTGATTGAGATCAATGCTTTAACTGATTTGTATCCCTTTATGAGTGACCAAGAGGTAAGAAAAGTAGATAATATTAGAACAAAACTTGTTAACACGGTAGGAATTCTTGGTCAGAAAAATGAATTGAATAGACAACTTCTTGAACAATCTATTGATCAAATTGAGTTTGATCTAAACTTAATTACAACAATAGGTGATGGAAGTGTTAATTATAAGGAAAGCGCTAGTGACATGGATGTTGAGCGAAGAAGTATATTTGATAGAAAAATATAGGAGGATATCATGGCTTCAACATTCTTTGGATTTGGTATAGCGAGATCAGGCTTAGCAGCCAATCAAATGGCTTTAAATACAGTATCACATAATATTGCAAATGCAAACACTGAAGGGTTTTCTAGACAAACACTCACCATGTATGCGGATAAACCAGATACGTATCCATCAGCACCAGGTACAATTGGTACAGGTGTTAGAATGGACAATGTTCAACAAATCAGAGATTTGTTTTTAGATGAAAAGTTTCGTGGAGAAATGACAAAGTCAGGAGAGTACAGCGCACTTGCTGGTACTTATAAGACTTTAGAAGCAATTATCAATGAACCCTCTGATTCTGGTATTACAACCATAATGGATGAGTTTTTTAGTGCGCTTCATGAACTGAATAAAGCACCGGAATCATTAACAACTAGAGCTCTTGTAAGACAACGTGGTATTGCGTTACAAGAAGCTATTGGTGGTTTAGCAGAATCATTTGAAAAAGAACAAGCCAATTTGGATTTTGAAATAGAAGTTATTGCAGGTCAAATCAATGGTTATGCAAAACAAATAGCAGATATAAACAGAACTATTTATTCAACGGAGTTAAATGGGCAATCAGCTAATGACTTAAGAGATCAGAGAAACTTAATTTTAGATAAGTTATCTGAATTAGTTGATGTTAATTACTACGAAGATTCTATGGGTAGATTCTACGTCGATGTGACCGGTGGGTCACTGGTTTCCCATACGGATTATGATCAACTTGAAGTGGAAGAAAGACAGACTAGAAATAATCCGTATGATATAGATCGATTAAATGATTTAACATGGAAATCGGGTTCTACATTTAACACCACTGGTGGTAAATTAAAAGCATTAATTAATATGAGAGATAATGTAGATGGTGAACAAAAGGGTATTCCATATTATGTTGATAAACTCAATGAATTTGCAGATACAATGGTCACTGAGATGAATAGAGTTCACAAGTCAGGATATGACTTGAATGGTGAGACGGGTATTAATATGTTTACCATTAATAATATGACGACTGCAGATTATGAAGATTACTTGATTACAAGTGGGTTTGAAGGTACTGCAGGTAAAGATGTATCGAGTCAAGTGGAATCAGGTACGGATCCTGGATTTACTGATGAAAAAAATAATGAGATTATTCATGATAATATTACAGCAATATTAAAAAATAACCCTCAATATAAAGGTAAATCAGTTAAGTATGTTCAAGGAAAATTCTTAGTAGTCGATAGAATACAAGCAAAAGAATTGACAATCTCTAAAGATATTGAAACGGACTTGGATAAAATAGCTGCTTCAGCTACTGCAGAAGGTGCACCAGGTGATGGTGGTAATGCTTTAAATATCGCTGAAGTAAGACATAATACGGGTCTTTATGCTTGGGGGTCTCCAGATGATTTCTTGAAATCACTCATTTCAAACTTAGGTGTAGATGCTCAAGATGCGATAAGAAATGAAGACAATGAAGCTGTTTTAATAAAACAAATTGACTTTAATAGACAAGGTATTATGGGTGTTTCGCTAGATGAAGAAATGACCAATATGGTTAAGTTTCAACAGAGTTATAATGCCTGTGCGAGACTTATGAATGTTATGGACGAAATGATTGACTTAGTAGTCAATAGACTTGGAACTGTAGGAAGGTAGGTAGGATATGCGTATTACAAATAATATGATGACATCAAATCTTCTTTACAATGTAAACAAGAATCTTGAATATATGTCAAAAAAACAAGATGAATTAGCGACTGGAAAGAGAATTCATAGACCGTCTGATGATCCGGTATTGGCATCAAAAGTACTTGCCAGAAGAACGGATTTATCTGAATTAGAACAATATGATAAGAATACAAGAGATGCTCTCGGCTGGTTGGAAATCACTGAAAAAGCTCTTGAAGATAACGGGAATATTTTCCAAAGAATTAGAGAACTAACGGTTCAAGGTGCAAATGGAACCAATACTGCTGAAGATACTCAAAAAATTAAATTAGAAATAGAAGCGATGAAAGAACAATTGATTTCAAATGCCAATACAACATTTGCTGGAAGATATATCTTTTCTGGATTTGAAACAGATAGTAAATTAATGAATGAAGAT
>JABXKX010000460.1 GCA_013619035.1 Peptostreptococcaceae bacterium | reverse complement strand
CCATAAACTAATAAATGAAGATATTCATATCTTTCTTACAACTAAGGAGCGACATGTTTAATAATAATACAGAACTTGAAGTGCGAGATAAACTCACTATACTCATGTTAATCCATGAATTAGAAGTACCCCTTACTAACGAAGAAATTACAGAATTGGTACTTGATTCTGGGTTGATTAATTATATTTCACTACAACATTATATAACAGAACTTTGTGAATTAGCAATGCTTGAACGTATTCCGCAAGATGGTAAACAACATTATTTGTTAACTGAAAACGGACGTGTTGCATTAGACTTTTTTAAAGTGAGAATACCATCACATGTTCAAGACAAAATTTCAAAAATCGTACTTAAATTTAAGAAAGCATTACCAGTAGAAACTCAAATACTTTCTGAATATGTAAAACTGAATAATGAAGATTATGAAGTATCACTTACCATTACTGAGAATAAACTTCCGATGATGTCTGTTAATATTCATGTGATGAGTGATAAACATGCCAAAAGATTATGTGAAAGATGGGAAAGCAGTGCATCTGATTACTACGGTGATATACTAAGTTTATTGACAAATGAAAAATAAAAAGACCCTAAGGGTCTTTTTTTCTGTAAGTTACGGAGATCGATAAGCGGATTAGTGAAAAGATATCATAACTTAACAGATACTATTTAGACGCCTGTTAAGCAGAAAAGTTCCATTAAATCTCTAATTCTTTTAAAGAACCAAAAGCTTCATTCATAAAGAAGTTAATCGTTTTATCATCAAAGTGGCTACCATCGTGGACTTTACCAATCCTTTTAACAACACACTTCTTCTCTCCTGGTATGATATTACCAATAATACGTGCTTCAACAATTTTTGACATTTCATCAAATTCACCAATTTCAACTTCGATTGCTTGTTCAAATCTTGTAAACTTCACAAAGTTATCAAACATCGTGAATTTAATAATCATACTGCCTTCACGAACCATATGCATTCTATTGTCAGAGACTATAATGATATCAGCTAAAGATGATTCTAAACCATTAAAATAGTCAACTATTAACTCCTGAGCAGCATCTAGCTGTGCAAATCTTGCTCTTTCTGAATCCAGTTCACTTAGTTTATTCCGATATAATTTCCCCAATTGATCTTGTAAATCTACTTTATAATCATAGAAAAAATGTTTAGCCATATCACCATCTCCTTTTGTATTTTTTTATAATATACCCGATATTGATATTAAATAATCTATATTAATAGTTCTTTTTCAATAAAGCTATTAATTATTTGATAAACTGCAATAAGAGGTATCTCACTTTCTTCAGAAATCTTCTTTAATTCTTCATATTCTGGCGTTATTTTAATACAAATACCATCAATATAACCATATTTGAAAGTCAACAGTCCTAATGGGGATTCAATTGTTTTAAACTCTCTATCTAATACTTTTCTTGATACAGGGTATTTTCTAACACCAAATGTTGATGTTTCAGTAAGTAAAGTATGCTCTAAATGTTCTAAACTCTGTTCATTACATAATACTGTAACCTTAATACCTGGTCTATTTTTTTTCATTTGTAGACTGGTATATGTCACATCTAATGCACCCTCTGATAATAATTTATCCATTAAATAAGAATATATTTCGCCATGCATATCATCAATATTACATTCAATAATCCACTTGCTATCATTTAGTGTTTTTTTTTTGCTAAGTTAACTCTAAGCAAGTTAGCTATTTCAAGATCTTTAGTGGCGATACCATATCCAATTGTTTCAATAATCATTTCAGGTCTATCAATAAACTCTGCAGCCAATACTTTAATAATTGCTGCACCCGTTGGTGTTACCAATTCAGAACGTATCCCTTTAGAGTATATTGGTATATTCTTTAATATTTCAAGAGTCGCCGGAGCTGGCACGGGAATTTTACCATGATCACATTTTACAAATCCAGTGCCTACATGAATAGGTGAAGAATAAATCGCATCAACATCCAACATATCTATTAGTATCGCTGTGCCAACTATATCAACAATGGAATCTACTGCACCAACTTCATGAAAATGAACTTGATCAATAGAAACATTATGAATTTTAGCTTCAGCTTTTGCAACTTCATTAAAAATATCAATACTTAAATGTTTCACACGTTCATTTAAAGTAGATACTTCTATCAACTCTTTGATCATACCATAATTTCTCTGATGATCATGGTCATGTGAATGATCGTGGTCATGTGAGTGATCGTGGTCATGTGAGTGATCGTGGTCATGTGGATGATCGTGGTCATGTGAATGATTTTGATCCAGAATGACATCAAACTTCGTTCCAAAGATACCATTCTTACTCTTTTTACTTATTTCTATGTGATAGCCATCTAAATTTAATTTTTGAAGTTCTTGTTTAAAAACTTCAACATCTGCTCCAAGGTCAAGTAATGAACCAATTGTCATATCACCACTAATACCTGATAAACATTCGAAATATAATATTTTACTCATACTAACCTCTTTCTATTTGTCTGATAATACTGCTTGCATTATAACCAGCGCCAAATCCATTATCTATATTTACAACACTAATACCACTAGCACAACTGTTCAGCATTGCTAAAAGTGATGCCAAACCATTAAAATGAGCACCATAACCAACACTTGTTGGTACCGCAATAACCGGTACATCAACAAGGCCACCAATCACACTTGGTAAAGCACCTTCCATACCTGCAACTGCGATAATAACACTACAATCATCCAAGATTTCTCTTCTAGACAATAGTCTATGTATACCGGCAACACCCACATCATAAAGTCTTACAACTTGTGTGCCTAAAACTTCTGCTGTTAAAGCCGCTTCTTCAGCAACTGCAATGTCAGAAGTACCACCTGTCGCTATTAATACTTTATGTTTAGACACTTTAAAAGGCTGCTGTCTAAAGATAAGAATCCTAGCTTGTTTATTATAGATAACGTCATCATGCAATTCTTTTGTAGCTTCATAAACAGTTTCTGATGCTCTAGTTGCAAGGATGTTCACATCTTTTTCCAACATTGCTTTTACGATACCAACAATATGTTCAATGGACTTTCCTTCACAATAAATCACCTCTGGATAACCCGTTCGAATTTCTCTATGATGGTCTATATTGGCATAACCTAAGTCTTGAAATGGTAAATCCTTCAGAGCTGAAACCGCATCGTCTGTGTTTAGCTCTCCTTTTTGAATACTGTCAATTATTGATTTAATCTTCTTTTCGTACATGATTCATATTTCCTTTCTTATAACCTGACAAGTCCAAAGAAACATATCTAAATCCAAATGATTTAAACGACTCATCCACTTCTGACATAAATGCTTCATCAAAGAATTTATGTCTCTCTTCAGGCGATACCTCTATACGTGCTAACTCTTCATGTACTCTAACACGGTATTGAACAATACCTTTTGACATTAGAAATACTTCTGCTTGTTCTACCATTCTAAGTTTTGCTTCTGTAATCAATTGTCCAGTTGGAATTCTAGTCGCTAAACATGCAAACGCAGCTTTTTTCCAAGTCGGTAAATGATATGCTTTTGATATATCTCTAATTGTTTGTTTGTCTAAACCAGCTTCCATTAAAGGACTCACTACATTCAATTCCTTTAAAGCTTTCATACCGGGTCTATAGTCACTTAGATCATCTGTATTCGAACCATCTGCTATCGTCTCTATACCATACTCTGAAGCAATTTTTTTAATGGTGCCAAATATTTCTTTTTTACAATGATAACATCTGAGGGGATCATTTTTTACAAACTCCTCCATCGTAAATGCATCAACCGAATGGATGATATGTTTGATACCTATCTCTTTTGCCAATTCCACTGCCTCTTCTATTTCATAACCGGCATGCATATTACCATGAATTGTAATTGCAATGGCTTTATCTCCTAATACTTCATATGCTGCCTTTGCTAAAAGTGTACTATCAACGCCTCCTGAAAAGGCAACTGCAAGACTCTCGTATCCTTCTAAAATATCCTTTAATGCTCTAAGTGATTTCATATGTCTCTCCTAAAATGCTGATATAAGGGTTAAAATCCCCATAACAAATATAAGTCCTAAAGTGATTTTTCTGAATAAATGATCTGGCAGTTTGTTGCCCAAACCAAGACCCGTAAATGTGCCAATTAAAAGTGCTGGTAATAATTTCGCAGAGTTTAACATGACTTCAGAGGTTAAAAAACCGCTGACTAAAAATATCGGAATTGTAAAAAAGTTTAATATCATAAAATAAGTTGCAAGTGTTTTCCTAAAGCTCTCTTTATTAACCCCTTCATTGC